>JBIHZU010000032.1:0-10429 GCA_044240285.1 Candidatus Nanopelagicales bacterium
GTTATGTCGTGATGGATGAGGTGCACTATCTCGCCGATCGCTCGCGTGGGGCTGTGTGGGAGGAAGTCATCATTCACCTGCCACAACGCATCACGGTGATTGCGCTGTCTGCCACGGTCAGCAACGCCGAGGAGTTTGGTGAGTGGCTTGAGACAGTGCGGGGAGCGACCGATGTGCTGGTCGAGGAGCACCGCCCGGTGCCGCTGTGGCAACACGTCTTAGTGCGCACCCAGCTGCTCGATCTGTTCATTGACGACGATCAGCAGCAGGTCAATCCCGAACTCGTACGTATCTCTTCGAGTGAGGGGCGCCGCCAGCCAGACACCCGTCCCCAGCGAGGCGGCAAGCGCCCACGTGATGACCGCACGCCCATGCGGAGTGAGGTGATCCAGCGACTTGCTCGCGCGGACTTGTTGCCCGCGATCACGTTCATCTTTAGCCGAGCCGGCTGTGAAGCGGCAGTGCGCCAGTGCACCGCCATGGGCCTGCGTCTGACAACGCCGGGGGAGCGCGATCAGATTCGGGCATACGTGGAAAACGCGGTCTCAGATCTACCAGGTGAGGATCTTGCAGTTCTTGGCTACGGCGAATGGATTGATGCACTTGAACGTGGCGTCGCGGCGCATCACGCGGGCTTGTTGCCGCGGTTCAAGGAGGTTGTCGAGGCGCTGTTTCAACAGGGTCTGGTGCGCGCAGTGTTTGCGACCGAGACGTTGGCTCTGGGCATCAATATGCCGGCGCGGTCGGTGGTGCTGGAGCGATTGGTTAAGTGGAACGGTGACGCTCACGTTGACATCACGCCGGGGGAGTTCACCCAGCTCACGGGGCGTGCGGGGCGACGCGGCATCGACATCGAAGGTCACGCAGTGATCGTCTGGCATAACGAACTCGATCCTCGGTCACTGGCAGGATTGGCTTCCACGCGCACCTATCCGCTTCGCTCATCCTTTCGACCCTCTTACAACATGGCGGTCAATCTGGTCGGGCAAATGGGTCGCGAGCAGGCCCGCGAGGTGCTCGAGACGTCCTTCGCGCAGTTCCAGGCAGATCGCGCTGTGGTTTCGCTAGCCACACAAGCGCGACGCGATGAGGAAACGCTGACCGAGTACCGCCGCTCTATGCAATGCCATATGGGCGACTTTGCGGAGTATGCCGGGATCCGGCAATCCATTAACCAACGTGAGCGTGATGCGGTTCGTGAAGGCGTGAGCCAACGTCGCGTTGACACGGTGCAGGCGCTCGAAAAGCTCAATGAGGGTGACGTCGTGTTCGTCTCGACGGGCCGACGCTCGGGGCCCGCAGTAGTCATTGATCCGGGCCTATCGCCACATGATGATCCGCGGCCCACCGTCATGCTTCTCGACAAGCAGGTACGCCGGCTTTCCATCGTCGACTTCCCGCAAGCCCCGGCCGTAGTCGCTCAGGTGCGCCTCCCGAAGGGTTTCGCACCGCGCTCAGCACACGGCCGCAAGGAATTGGTTCTGCGGTTAAAGGACGCGGTTCGCGGCATTACTCCGCCCAGTCGACCACGTGCTGGGGGAGTGGACGAAGAGATCACTCGCCTGCGTGCGCAGATGCGTGCTCATCCGTGTCACGGCTGCTCTGATCGCGAAACTCACGCGCGCTGGGCAGAGAAGGCTTGGCGTATGCAGGGCGAGTTGTCCTCTTTGCATTCACGTATTGATGGACGCACCAACACCATCGCGCGCCAGTTTGATCGCGTCTGCGAGATTCTGACCGAACTCGACTACCTGCGCGAAGTCGACGGCGCAACAGTCACCACTCCGGCCGGCGACACGCTCAAGCGGATCTACGCAGAGACCGATCTGCTGACTGCTGAGTGTCTGCGCAGGGGTGTGTGGTCAGGACTTGATGCACCTGGCCTAGCCGCTGCGGTGTCGATCCTCGTCTACGAGTCGCGTCAGCGCGAGGACGCACCGGTGCGAATCCCGGGCGGTCCCGTACGCGACGCAATCGACGAGGCACATCGGGTCTGGGTAGATCTGGAGGCGATTGAGAAGGCGCATCGGGTGTCGTTCCTGCGCGAGCCCGACCCCGGTTTCGCAATGGTCATCCAACGATGGACTAAAGGCGCGACTCTGAGTGCTGTCTTAAGTGGCTCCGATATGCCGCCGGGGGACTTCGTACGCTGGGCAAAGCAGGTCGTCGACGCATTGGGCCAAATTGCGAGCGCATCACCGGACCCTGAACTATCCGCTGTGGCATCTTCAGCAATCGCCTCAATCCAGCGCGGTGTGGTCTCCTACGCGACTGCGTAGCCGGCTACTTGGCGAGTGCGGCTTGAAATCTTTTCACTGAAGCGGCCAAGCCCCATCGTTCGTTTAGTGCGCTAAGCAATTCGACGTCAGTAGGAATGGAGGGTCGGCGCACATCTACCTCCACCGCCAGATCCCGTACGACGGTCACCACCTGCACGGCCCGAGCGATGTAGTCAGCGGAGTCGAGCAGTGACGCACGGATCTTCGGAGTGATCTTCGATGTGGGATCTGCTGCGGCTTGCTGGATGCCCACAAGGTCGCCGTGCTCCGAGAGCAACTTTGCCGCCGTCTTCTCACCCACTCCGGGAACACCAGGGAGGCCATCAGATGGGTCGCCCTTCATCACCGCGAAGTCGACGTACTGATCGGCTCGGACGCCAAAACGGGCCAGAACTGCAGCCGGGTCGTACGGGTCGATCTTGCCCGGAGCGCCGGTATAGAGCAGGGTCACGCGATCGTTGACAAGTTGCATGAGGTCGCGATCGCCCGAAACGACCGAGACTGGGCCGTCATATTGGGTGGCCAGCGAGCCGATCACGTCGTCGGCCTCGAACCCGTCAACACCCGCCACGGCGACCCCCAGAGCCCGCAGGACGGCCTCGAGGACGGGGACCTGTGATGACAGCGTGTCCGGCGTTTCCTCGCCTGAGCCTTCGCCCTCCTGCGCTAGGCGGTGGGTCTTATAGGTGGGCAGCAGG
Source organism: Candidatus Nanopelagicales bacterium (assembly GCA_044240285.1). GTDB lineage: Bacteria > Actinomycetota > Actinomycetes > S36-B12 > S36-B12 > CAINMH01. The sequence goes on from JBIHZU010000032.1 coordinate 2,978, forward strand.
TCCACCCGCCACTGCGGGCGCCAATCGAGGTCCCAGCAGCAGGCGATGGCGTCGGGGGAGCGGTCGTCTATCAGGCGCGCGAGGGTGTCGAGGAACCCCCGCACCGCATTGACTGGTTCACCCTGAGGCGAGGTCATGGACTCAGGGAGGGCATAAAAGGCACGGTAGTACAGCGACGCGCTGTCGAGAACTAGGAGACCGGGCACCGCGACATCCTGCCGCATCCGGCGATAGCGTGGCGGCATGCAGCCCGAAGCCATCCAACTTCGCCTAGACCGTGCCCAGCAGGGTCTGCGGGCCCGTGACCTCGACGCGCTCTTAGTCACCCCGGGACCTGATCTGCGCTACCTCGTGGGCTACGACGCGGTGCCCCTAGAGCGCCTGACCTGTCTGGTCATCCCCGCACAGGGGCAGATCCACATGGTCGTGCCGCGCCTCGAAGAGCCCGCTGCCCGGGCGAGCCACGCTGGAGGAGCCAACATCGAGATCCACACCTGGGGCGAGCTCGACGATCCGTTCGCGCTCACAGCCGGCTTGGTCGGCCGCGTCTCGCGCGTTGCTGTCGATGACCGCATGTGGGCGGAGAAGGTTCTCAATCTTCGCGGTGCGATGCACGGAGTGGAGCAATTCGTCGGTGGGCTCGTGATGCGAGAACTTCGCCAGCGCAAGGGCCCCGATGAGATTGCCCACCTACTCGAAGCCGGCGCAGCAATTGACCGAGTGCACGCGCAAGTGCCGGGGCTGCTTCGCGCGGGACGCACAGAACACGAAGTTGCTCGCGACATCGCCGAGCTGATCATTGGCGAAGGTCACGTGAGCGTTGATTTTGTCATTGTCGCCGCGGGTCCAAATGGTGCGAGTCCGCATCACGAGGCGAGTAACCGAGTCTTGGTGTCGGGCGAACCGATCGTGATCGACATCGGCGGCACGATGCCGAGCGGCTACACCTCCGACGAGACACGCATGTATTGCATTGGCGAGCCACCTGCGGACTTTGCGACCTACTACGAGGTGCTGTTCGCGGCTCAGGCGGCAGCTGTTGCTCACGTACGCCCCGGCGTGACGTGCGAGAGCATCGACGCGGTTGCTCGTGGAGTGATCACTGATGCGGGATACGGCGACTACTTCGTGCATCGCACCGGACACGGCATCGGTATGGAGACGCACGAACACCCCTACATCGTCGCGGGCAATACCCTCGCCCTCGAACCAGGCATGGCGTTCAGCATCGAGCCCGGGATTTACCTGCCCGGCCGTCATGGCGCGCGCATTGAAGACATCATCATCTGTGGCGATGACGGCGCAGTAGTGGTCAATCATCGCCCACGCGAGCTCGTGATCGCCTAAGCATGCTCACTGCGCCACTCTCCCCGCGTCTGCATGCGGTGATTCGCATTGCACTGGCGGTTGTGGGTGGCTTGTCGCTGCTCTATGCGTTTCCGCCATACGGTCAGTGGTGGATCGCCCCATTCAGCGTTGCAGCCAACGTCGTCGCGGTTCGCGGCACGCGATGGTGGGTGGCGTTCCTGCTTGGTCTGGTCCAGGGCCTAGCGTTTTTCATCCCGCTGCTGAAATTCGTCGAAGTCGCCGGCACGGATGGCTGGTTCATCCTCGCTGCGTGGTGCTCACTGTGGTTCGGTCTGATGTCGATCGTGGTGATGCTGGTCCAGCGATTGCCGCTCTGGCCGTTGTGGATTGCGTGCGCATGGATCTTGCAGGAGATGCTGCGAAGTCGAGTGCCGTTCGGCGGCTTTAGCTGGGGGCGACTCGCATTTGGTGCCAGCGACGCGCCAGTGACTTCGCTCGCCTCACTAGGAGGTGCGCCACTTCTCACGTTTGTGCTCGCGCTGATGGGCGCGCTGCTCGTGTGGGTCGTGCTGCGCGCTTGCAATCGCGATTTCGTTCGGGCTGGGATCGGCGTTGGTGGAGCCGCTGCGATCGTGATTACCGGCGTTGTGCTCCCGCTTCCCACCGCGGCGGAGGCTGGTTCGCCCTACATCGCCGTGATTCAGGGCAACACGGCCGATATCGGCATGTCCGCCTTCGATCAGGCACGGGCTGTTTTAAATAACCATGTCAAGGAGACGAAGCGTCTAGCTGAACAAGTGGCTAATGGTGAAGCCGAACAACCACAGTTAGTTCTCTGGCCCGAGAACGCTTCCGATTTGGATCCCTACACGAACCCAGGTGTGTATGAGCAGATTTCCTCGGCCGCCCAGGCGATTGGGGTGCCGATCATCATCGGTGCAGTCATTGGCTATCCCGGCGATCCCACGCGTGTTGCTAACGCCGGGATCGTCTGGGATCCCGTCACCGGCCCGGGGGAGTTCTACATCAAGCGCCATCCGGTGCCGTTTGGCGAGTACGTACCGTTCCGCGACATTCTGGCGAAGTGGATCTCGCGGTTCGAGCGAGTACCGCGCGACTTTGGTGCAGGCACATGGCCTGGTGTGTTGACGGCCGGGGGAGTGACTATCGGCGATGTCATTTGTTATGAGGTGGCATATGACGACATCGTGCACGATGCGATTGTGGGCGGCGGTCAAGTGCTGGTGGTGCAAACGAACAACGCGACCTACATGGGCACCCACCAACCCGACCAACAATGGGCCATCACTCAGTTGCGTGCAGTCGAGCACGGGCGCTCAACGCTGGTCGCCGCAACGACAGGGATAAGCGGGTGGATCACTCCCGATGGCGAGGTTGTGCAGACATTGCCGTTGATGCGATCTGACAGCTTTGTCGGAGCAATCCCGTTGCGCAACACCTTGACCCTCTCGGATCGGTTGTCGTATTGGCCGGAATATCTTGCGAGCCTCGCGGCCCTAGGTGCTGCCGTGTGGGCGGTCGTGACTCAGCGTCGTTTACGTCGTGACGCGGCATTAGACTCACTGGTGAATCCTGAGGAGGAACCGATCGCATGAGCGATGAGCGCGTACTAGTGGTTGTGCCGACCTACAACGAGAAGGAAAACCTTCCGTTGATCGTCGGGCGCATCCGTGCGGCTACTCCCGAGGTGCACATTCTTGTCGCTGACGACAATTCTCCTGACGGCACTGGAAAGATCGCAGACGAGCTCGTTGCGGCAGACGATCACGTGCATGTGATGCATCGCAAGGGCAAGGAAGGCCTCGGGGCGGCCTATCTAGCCGGCTTCGCCTGGGCGTTGGAGAACAATTTCGACGTGGTTGTCGAAATGGACGCCGACGGCTCACATCAGCCTGAGGAACTCCATCGTCTTCTTAGCGCGTTGCAAGACGCAGACCTGGTGTTGGGATCGCGATATGTGCCCGGGGGACAGGTACGAAACTGGCCCAAGTCGCGCGAGTTCCTTTCGCGAGGGGGCAACACCTACACCCGCATCATGCTCGGGATCCCATTCCACGACGCCACGGGCGGTTATCGCGCCTTTCGCGCCTCCGCGCTTCGCGCACTGCAGCTTGATCAGGTTGCATCACAGGGCTATTGCTTTCAGGTCGATCTAGCCTGGCGCGCATCGCGGATGGGCTTGCGTGTCAAAGAAGTACCCATCACGTTTGTCGAGCGCGAGCTCGGTGCAAGCAAGATGAGCCGGCATATCGTGGTTGAAGCGCTATGGCGCGTGACGCAGTGGGGCACCAAGGCTCGCTACGAGAAGATCAAAACGCGAGTGGGCTCGCGTTCCGCGCGATGAAGAGTTTCTGGCGGGGGATCGCGCTGCTTGTTTTTGTCATCTATCCGCTTGCTGAGTTATTCGTAGCCATCTGGATCGCATCCATGATTGGCTGGATATGGGTCATCTTGATCTTCTGCATCGGATTTGTCGCTGGCATCACCCTGCTGCGGCGCAATGTCGTGAGTGGGATTTTCATCGCGTTGCCGGGATTCGTCACGGACATCATCGGACTAGTTCTGCTCATCACGCCGATTCGCAAAGTGATCGGCGCGGGCATCGTGGCGGGCATCGCTCATCGAGTCGGAATCCCACGCGGTATGTCTTGGCCAACTTCGCAGCCAACCACCGAGGGTTATCTGCCGCCCGACCCCGATCACCCCGTGGTTCAAGGTGAGGTCATCGACCCCGACGATGGGCCGGGCAGCAGGTAGTTGCTAAGCAGATTTGCGAGCGCGTTGTGGGGGGCGCTTGGCCGCAAGCAAATCAAGGCGTTCTGAGAGCAGATCTTCAAGGTCGTGGATGGTGCGTCGCTCTAGGAGCATGTCCCAGTGCGTGCGCGCAACCTTGGCTTCTTTCGCCACAGGGGCCTCAATGTCGGTGCGATGCGCGTTCGCGCCACAACGGCACTCCCACTCGTATGGGATTTCCTCAGCCTCAGCCGAGTAAGGGACAGTGGTGTCGTGGCCCTTGGGGCACGTGTAAGCCACAAACACGCGGTCGACCATCACCACATGCGCGTCGTTCTCAAAGCTCGAGGCGCCAAGACGGGTGCCGCGAAGAGATGTGTTAGCCATGTCGATCCTCCTTGTGTACGTCCTCTATAACAGTGAAGACGACCTAGGTGTTCCCTTGGTTCCGTGGATCGGTCAAAAATGGGGATAACGGCGCTCATTCACATGGAATTCACAGGTTCGGCATTATCTGAGGAATACTGGAGTATGGCCGATAATGTACATTATGTCAGAATGATGAAAGCAGGCCTGAAGTGTTGCGTTAGCCGCCTAGGACGAGAAGGCTGACCACGACAGCGCCTGCACTGAGCCGAACCTCGTGACCGAGCGGTTGTTCACTGGATCGCCGCTCCACTGGTACAGCTCATAACTGCCTGACGGCATTGTCGCTTGGAAGATGAATGTGGCTTCGTAGGTGCCGTCGTAAACATCCCCTGAAATCAACGTCCCTAGACCGATGGGGAAGGCCTGCCCAGCATTGCGGTTGATCATGTACAGGTAGGTGAACCCGACGCCTGAAGTGTCCGACGCCTGCCACGTGATAGTCCACTCTTCCCCAACTTCGACCTCTCGGTCGGCTGAGATGAGAGTGACCGTGGGAGCCTCCAAGTCGTCGCTTCCGCCCACGACGCTGAAATCACCAATTTCCTTGAGATATAGAGCATTACCAAGCGTGTCGACTGCGTTGACAAACACGCTGAAGGTGTCATTGATGACCGACTCAGACACGGTACAAATTGCGGTGTACACACCGTCAAATCGATCACCGGAGTCAAGCACGCCCTCTTCGCCCACGCACCATGAAGACCACCCCTGGCGGCCGCCCACCCACATCCACGAACTCGAAACACCAGCCGGGTCGCTTACGCGCCAGCTGACTCTGAATTCAACTCCAGGCTGCACATTGACCGGCAGGCTCACGAGCGTTGCTTCAGGGCCTGTTGCGTCGGATACGCAGCCGGATGTCGCTGAATCGGCGGGATCCATGACGCAACCATTGGTGCCTTCACCGCCGCGCATGGTGTCGGTGCCGTGTCCGCCATCAAGCTGGTCTGCGCCTCTGCCGCCATCAAGAACGTCGCTACCGTTGCCGCCCTTGATGACGTCCTCTCCCCTACCACCAAGGATCCGATCGCGTCCGCTGCCGCCGAAAATTTCGTCGTCGCCTCCCCCACCGAGAATGACGTCATTTCCACCGCGACCACAGATCACATCGTCACCCGGCGTGCCTACCAAACGATCAGCACCTGGTGTGCCGGTGATAGTGCAGTCAACCGGTGGAAGCACAGGTGTCTCGGGGACCTCCGCTGCCGCAATTGGTGCTTCGGGTCGCTCATCCGAAGTCGCAGCTAGTGCCGGCGTTGACAAAAAGGACAGCGCCATTACTGACGCTAGAACGGCAACACGTGCCCCCGCGATTCTCATTCCACGAATGATAATTAGGGATCGGACATTCGCAAACTCAAACGCCTGTCTTTACCTGAAATTCATTTCCAAGATTTTAGGCATCGAGAGGGCTGGCGGATCGCGAGTGCTTCAGAGTCTGGATCCAGGCACGCAGACTAAGAAATCACCCAAGAAATTTTCCCAAAAGTCTGTGGATTTGGACTTGACTTAGAACATGTGTCTGATTAAAGTACAGAAATCACTTTGAACTTGCCTCATGCAAGGACTTTTCACTTGGGAGCCCGGTGGGCTCAACCTCTCAATCGTCTACTGAGGGACTCCCATGACCAGCACCGCATCTCCTGCGCTCGCACTGCGCGACAAGCATGCCGACGCCGTCCGGGCGATCGGTGAGTTGAGCGAAGCTGCTGGTGGCGAATCGCTAGCGATGGCGACCGACGAAGCCGTCGCGGAGTGCCTGGTAGATCTCTTCGAGATGCGGCGCCGACTCGAGGCGACTATCGCTGACGTATCCGCACGATTTTCAGGTGGCACGACATGGTCCGCTGAGGGGTTCCGAACTGCCCGCGATTGGCTGCGTGCCCGTACGACTGACGGGCTAGGACCAGCCTCGCGGGCATTGGAGGGTGCTCACTGGATGCGCGACTTCCCGGTGATCACCGATGCTTGGCGATCAGGTGCTGTAAGCCGTGCCCATGTGGAGGTGCTGGCAGACGCCCACGAAATGTTTCCTCGACTCAGCGAGGCGCTCATGGGCATTGAGCCCGAACTCACCGCCCACGCTCGCGGGGTCGACCCAGCTGCCTTCCGTCGCATTCTCTTTGCCCAGCTGCACCTCATCGATCCAGACGCCATTGACGAAGCTGACGCTAAGAAGCGCCGCAACCACCTCGGCCTGCACGTGTCTCGCCTGACTGACGGATTCGTAAGGGTTGATGGGCTGCTCGCGCCGGAGGTCGGTCAGCACTTGCTGACGATGCTCGCTGCAGCACGCGACGCACTTCGAGCAAAGAACGACTCCCCCACCGATGACCCGTTCAGTCCCGACTACGTTCCGAGACCCATCGCGAACAATCCAGAAATCCCGCGGGAGAGCAAGTCGCGGCTCTCGGCCCGCAATGCTGAAGCCCTGAGTCTCATCCTCGATGCGGCAGCCAGCGCCCTTGGGGAAAATCGCCTGCCTGACAATGGCGGCGAGCGACCAGTCGTGCACATCACTGTCGATGCCGACAGCCTCATTGAGCATGGCTCACGCGCGCCTGGGTGGATCACCGGACTCACGGGCACCCACGTCACTGCGATCACCGCACGTGGCGCACAGCGCCTCTCCTGCGATGCCGTTGCCGAATTGTTCGTAGTCGACAAGCGCGGACATCTTGATGCGATCAGCACACGCTGGCGCACCGCTCCCCCGGGCATGCGTCGCTACGTGCTGATGCGAGAGCACGGAAGGTGCAGATTCCCCGGCTGTCACACACACATTCGCGAAGTTCACCACATCATTCACTGGGCTAACGGTGGTCCCACTGAAACATCGAATCTTGTCGGACTGTGCTCACATCATCATCATCTGGTTCACGAAGGCGGGTGGACTCTGTCCGGACACCCTGACCACACCTTGATGTTCACGGACCGGCTAAAACGTACGTGGCGATCCGA
>JBIHZU010000235.1:0-2945 GCA_044240285.1 Candidatus Nanopelagicales bacterium
GGTGCTCGAACTCACCTGCTTCGCAGTGCGCGATGCCTGCTGGAAAAGTCTTTCGAGCGAGGGCGTTGTATCTCCGTTGTTGCGTGAATCTTCTAAGGCATCGCCTACTTGTCCGGAAACTTCGTTCTCGCCGACGACCATGGACTCAAGGCCCGCGGCGACAGAGAAGAGATGCTCGGCTATCGGCGGTCCGACAGTTACGCGCATCACATCGCGTACGTATTCATGGGGTAGGCCCGCTGCACCGCTGATGAGTTGGGTGACATGGTCCACGCCGTCATGAAAGAGATCAGTCTCAATGTAGAACTCGACCCGGTTGCAGGTCGTAAGCCGGATGGATCCACGGATGCAGTCCAGCGTGGTGATTTCGCCAGCAATCTGATCGGCCGCTTTGGCGATGGGATCAAGCGCCTCTAGGGGGAGGTCATGATGACTCGCACCGATGAGGACCATGACCATGCCAAGCAGGATACCTGCCTTCTTGATAACGTTCCAACGTGAATCCAGGTGTAGGCATCGGGGTGCGGAATCTCACTGCCGACTCGGATCTCGTCCGTTCTGCACGTGGATTCCGGACTGAGTGTCCGCCCGTATGGTTCATGAGGCAAGCCGGCCGTAGCCTTCCGGAATATCGAAAAGTCCGTGAAGGCGTGTCCATGTTGGACTCGTGCCTGCGGCCCCAACTCGCTGCCGAGATCACGCTGCAGCCGGTTCGCCGGCACGGAGTAGACGCGGCAGTGTTCTTCTCTGACATTGTGGTGCCGTTCAAGGCAGCTGGCGTCGAGGTTGAGATCGTTCCCGACGTAGGTCCCGTCATGGGGACGCCGGTGCGTACGGCAGCCCAAGCCCGAGCTTTGCCGAGACTTGAGCCCGATCAACTGGCGCCGATTGTGGAAGCTATCGGCATCGTCACTGACGAGCTTGGCTCAACACCACTAATCGGATTTGCAGGTGCTCCCTTTACGTTAGCTGCTTACTTGATTGAAGGTCGACCGAGCCGCGACTACCTCAACACCAAGGCACTGATGTATTCCGATCCGGATACTTGGGATGCAATTTTGTCATGGGCGGCTGATGTGAGCGCGACTTTCTTGCGCACGCAGATACTCAGTGGTGCGAGTGTTGTGCAGTTATTCGACTCGTGGGCCGGTGCCCTCTCTCTTGCCGACTACATCGCGTATGTCCAGCCGTACTCCGCGCGAGTGCTAGATGCTGTTGCAGATCTCGACGTACCCCGCATTCACTTTGGAGTGGCCACGGGAGAACTTCTCGTCGCAATGCGTGAAGCCGGTGCAGACGTGATGGGTGTTGACCACCGTGTCCCGCTTGACGTTGCTAATGCGCGACTTGGTGGCACGACGCCACTGCAGGGCAACATCGATCCGGCAATGCTGTTTACGCCTTGGCCCGTTTTGCGTGCGCATATAGATGACTGCATCGATCGCGGAAAGAGCGCACCTGCTCATATCCTCAACCTCGGTCATGGTGTCCCGCCGTCGGCTGACCCCGAGGTGCTCACTCGACTTGTTGCCTATGTACACGGTGATAAGTGACCGTTGTCGTCGTAGGTGGCGGCATCAGTGGCCTCCTGTGCGCATGGGAACTCTCCGCGCGGGGGCAAGACGTTCGAGTCATTGAAGCTGATCGAGTTGGTGGCAGCGTTCGCAGTGCAGACCTGGGCAACTTTGTGGCGGATGTCGGTGCGGAAGCGTATTCCGTAGTTCGCCCCGAAGCGGCGATGCTGATTGCTCGACTCGGATTGGAGTCTGTATCCCCACGACGTTCTGATGCGCGGTTGGTACTGACTGACGTCACTGCGCCTATCCCGACAGCGTCCGTACTCGGCATCCCATCCGATCCTGCCGCCGCTGATGTTCAGGTCTTTCTCAACGCTGTCGAAGTGGCACGCGCCTTGGCAGATGCTGATATCCCACTCCCGCAGTCTCTTCCTGCCTCACTCGGTGAACTCGTACGCATGCGCATGGGTTCGGCGGTTGTGGAGAGACTCGTCGATCCCGTTGTACGTGGTGTGCATGCAGTTCGCGCTGACGACATTGATGTCGACATGGTCGCACCTGGACTTCGCGCGGCTATGCATCGCACAGGTTCGCTGGCCTCCGGCATACGAACGCTTCTCGAACAAAGATCGGGCTCTTCTGGAGTCGCGGGATCTGCGGTTCGCAGCGTGCCTGGTGGAATGACTCGTGTTGTGGATGCACTCGTCGAAAAGTGTGGAGCTGAGATCGTGACCGGAACAGTGGCGTTCTCAGTTGCACGAGCGTCCGATGGATGGGCTGTCACTACTGACCAGGGCACTTATGCTGCCGAACAAGTCATTTTGGCTCTGCCCTGCACCACCGCAGGAACTCTGCTTGAGGATGCCGCACTTGCAGACCATCTGAGTCAGGTTCGGCTAGGCGATGTTGTGGTCGTTGCCTTGAGAGTCCGATCACGTGCGCTTAGCCATGAACCGGTGGGCTCGGGAGCATTGGTGGATCGTCCAGACGTCAAGGCGAAGGGGCTCACTCAGGCGAGTGCAAAGTGGGATTGGATTCGTGCGGCACTACCTGAAGACGAGCATGTCGTTCGACTTTCGTATGGGCGTGATGGGGAGGATCCCTGGCACCTTCTGGGTCCTGACCCGGTAGCGACTGCCGTGGCAGACCTGATTGCCATCACCGGAGCCAGTGACATCGAACTTCTCGCGAGTGAGGTCCAACCGTGGCCTCAATCCTTGAGCCACCCTTCTCCGGAGCATGCTCAGTGGCGCGCACGGATGGCTCAACTCCTCGAGCGTGCTCCGGGCCTTCAGGTGGTGGGGCCGGGAATCAGCGGGAATGGCATTGCTGGGGCGGTGGCCTCGGTTGCCGACATGATCGCCAGATGGGAGACAATGTGACCATGTCTGAGTCCCCGAAAGTTCGCGCAGTCGAGATCAACGACAC
>JBIHZU010000236.1:0-2937 GCA_044240285.1 Candidatus Nanopelagicales bacterium
GTCGATGGTCTACTTGACCCAGAAACCGGGCAGCAGTTCCTCAACCTGCTCGCATCAGCGCGCGACAAGGCAAGGCAGCGTGCGGACGTCGCTTCAAAGATCGCCTGCACATGTGGCGATGGAGCTGCGTGCACTTCGCCAGCGCACGCCTTCGTCAACGGCATGAAACTCAACGACACCCCCGCAGATATCCCCGACGAGGCCCAACCTCGACTGTCTTCACGCAACGTTGAAGCTTTCCGCTTGATACTCGATGCGGCGTCAGCCGCCACCGATGACTTCAGACTGCCCGACGTCGGTGGAGAACGCCCAGTCGTGCACATCACCATCGACTCCGAGACTCTGACTGGTGGCAATAACTCAGCCGCATGGCTCCAGTCACTCACCGGCATCATGGTCACCCCGATTACCGCTGCTGCAGCGCAGCGGCTGTCCTGTGACGCCGTCAAAGAGATCTGCGTGATTGATCCTCGCGGTCACCTAGACGCCATTAGCGCCCGTCAGCGCGTCATCCCTGCCGGACTACGCCGAGCAATCACCACCCGCGATGGTGGGCGATGTCGATTCCCGGGATGCCAAGCGAGCATTCGCGAGGTGCACCACATCCGCTTCTGGCGTGACGGCGGTCCCACGAGCAGCCACAACCTGGTCGGTCTGTGCTCACATCACCACCATTTGGCACACGAAGGTGGTTGGGCACTTCGCGGCGATCCGAATGAGACGTTGACTTTCACCAATCCACGCGGTCGCACATGGAGCAGCGACCCGCCAACTTAACGGCGCTTCTCCTTCAACCGCATGTTGAGCCTGATTGGGCTGCCCACGAAACCAAACTCCTCACGGAGTCGACGCTCGAGGAACCGGCGATAGCCTGCCTCGAGGAATCCGTTGGTGAACAGCACGAACGTCGGCGGCCCAACCGACACCTGAGTGCAGAAGAGAATACGAGGCTGCTTGCCGCCCCTGATCGGGTGCGGATTGCCCGCGGCTACCTCATTGATGAACGAATTCAATCGCGAGGTGGGAATACGTGTCTCCCAGCCATTAAGTGCTGTGTCGAGGGCTGACACCATCTTGTCGACATGGCGTCCGGTCTTGGCCGAGACATTGACTCGAGGTGCCCACGGCACCTGCACCAGATCTCGTTCGATCTCTCGCTCGAGGTAGCGCTGCCGCTCCTCGTCCATGAGATCCCACTTGTTGTACGCGAGCACCAGCGCTCGCCCAGACTCCTCGACCATCGAGATGATGCGGGTGTCCTGTTCGCTCAGTGGCTCCGACGCGTCGATGAGTACAACCGCGACCTCGGCACGATCTAGCGCAGCCTGAGTACGCAGTGATGCAAAGTATTCATGCCCACTAGCTTCCTTCACCCGACGACGAATACCTGCGGTATCGATAAACCACCATTCGCGCTCCCCGAGCACGATGAGTTCGTCGACGGGATCAACCGTGGTGCCAGCAACCGAGTCGACCACCACACGTTGGCTGCGTGCCAGCCGATTGAGCAAGGACGACTTACCGACATTGGGCTTGCCGAGCAGCGCGACCCGGCGAGGTCCACCTTCGCGTGAGCGTCCTTCGCCATGCTCCGGAAGCGCATTGACAATTGCATCAAGCAAATCACCACTGCCTCGACCGTGAATGGACGACACCATGTACGGCTCGCCAAGACCCAGCGACCACAGTGCGGCAGCATCGGCCTCGCCCCGTGCGTCGTCGACCTTGTTAGCGACCAAGACAACTGGACGACCCGACTTGCGCAGCAAACGGACAATCGCCTCGTCTGCATCAAGTGCCCCCACTGTGGAGTCAACGACGAACACCACCACGTCTGCTTCGGCCATCGCGCGCTCAGCTTGGGCCGCGACCTGTCCAGACATCCCGCGCGCGTCCTTCATCCAGCCGCCGGTGTCCACGAGGCAAAAGCGACGGCCATTCCAGTGCGCGTCATAGGACACCCGGTCACGGGTGACACCCGGCAGATCTTGTACGACCGCCTCACGACGACCGATGATGCGGTTGACCAGCGTGGACTTGCCCACGTTGGGGCGACCGATGATCGCCACGACCGGCAGAGTGGACGAATCGACACTCAGTTCCTCGATCTGGGCCTCTAGATCGCCAAACTCCTCAAGGGCTGCCGCGTAGGCCTCATCAATATCTACCCACTCTTCGTCAGCCATGGGGTCCATTCTCCCGCATGATTGAGCCCGCGCTGACCACCAAATCGGCCACCAGAGCTACCACCTCGGGGAGGGTCAGATGTGTCGCATCGATATGGACCGCGTCTGCCAACCTCGTGAGGGGCGACACCGCTCGACCAGAGTCCAGAGCATCTCGCTCCTCGAGCCCGGCGACGGTGCTGCCTACGTCTACGACTGCTCCCCCAGCCCGCTCTTGATCCTCCAGAGCCCGACGCTGAGCACGAATCTCGGTATCCGCTGTCAAGAACACCTTCACCGCGGCATTCGGAAACACGACGGAGGCAATATCGCGACCTTCCACCACCGATCCGTGCCCCTGCGCAGCCGCACGCGCGACGATGTCGCGCTGCATCTGAACCATCCGGGTGCGCACCTGTGGGACTGCACTCACGTGGCTTACCGCACCGGTCACATCTGCTTCGCGGATTGCGCTCGACACATCGACACCATCAACTCGCACGCCTAGCGCCGTGGGGTCTGTGGCGAGGTCAATCCTCGGCTCCTCACAACGTGCAGCCACGGTCTCGGCATCCGTCGGGTCAATACCCTCAGCAAGCACCCACCAGGCCATGGCGCGGTACGTCGCACCAGTGTCGATATATGCAAAATCAAATTGCGCGGCAATGGCCTTAGACACACTGGACTTACCCGAACCCGCCGGACCATCGATGGCCACGACGATCTCAGTAGCGGACATCAAATCCACGCTCACGCAAAGCCGCAGCAAGTG
>JBIHZU010000237.1:0-2914 GCA_044240285.1 Candidatus Nanopelagicales bacterium
TGACCATGCGCTTTGTTTCCAACGTTGATGCCACGGACTTCATAGAAGCGACGCGAGATCTCGATCCTGCCGAAACCCTCTTCATCATCTCGTCAAAAACGTTTACGACACTTGAGACGATGACCAACGCGCATTCAGCGCGCGAGTGGGCATTAGCTGCGCTCGGTGACGAGGCCGCCGTGGCCAAGCACTTTGTCGCAGTGTCCACTAACGCCGAGAAAGTCGCACAATTTGGCATCGACACCGCCAACATGTTCGGCTTCTGGGATTGGGTCGGTGGCCGATACTCAATGGACTCCGCGATTGGACTCTCCACGATGATCGCGATCGGACCCACGGCTTTCTCGGAGTTGCTTGCGGGCTTTCACGCAATGGACACTCACTTCCGCACCACGCCACTCGAGCAGAACCTTCCAGCTCTTCATGGCCTGTTGTGCTTCTGGTACACCAACTTCTTCAATGCCCAGACGGTCGCGGTTTTGCCGTACGAGCAGTACCTCAAACGGTTCCCGGCTTATCTCCAACAATTGACAATGGAATCCAATGGAAAACACGTACGCCTCGACGGAACGCACGTCGACTACGACACAGGTGCGATCTTCTGGGGAGAGCCCGGCACCAACGGCCAACACAGCTTCTATCAATTGATCCATCAAGGCACTCGCCTCGTACCAGCGGACCTCATCGGGTTCGCACAGGCTCTCAATCCCCTCGGGAAACATCACGACATCCTGATGTCCAATGTCTTCGCGCAGGCACAGGCATTGGCGTTCGGCAAAACCGCTGAGGAGATCGCAGCCGAGGGTGTCCCACCCGCTGTTGTGCCACACAAGGTTATGGAAGGCAACCGACCTACGAACGTCATCCTGTCGGAGAAGTTGACGCCCTACCGACTCGGCACTCTGGTCGCGCTCTACGAGCACAGTGTGTTTACCCAAGGTTCGTTGTGGGGCATTGACTCCTTCGATCAGTGGGGTGTCGAACTCGGCAAGGTTCTCGCGACCGCGATCATCCCCGAACTCACGTCACCGACAGATCCGCCGCTCGACCATGACTCCTCCACCAATGCACTGATCCGCACCTACCGTCGTCTTAAGAAGGGTTGAGCAACATGACAACCAGCACCCCAATGCAACTCGGCATGGTCGGACTCGGTCGAATGGGCGCAAATCTAGTTCGCCGCCTCATGCGCGATGGCCACCATTGTGTCGTTTTCGATGTCGATCAGTCAGCGGTTGCTGCTCTTGTCGCTGAGGGCGCCACCGGTGCCACGTCACTCGAAGATCTCGTCGCCAAGCTCGAGGTGCCGCGCGCCGCATGGCTCATGCTTCCTGCAGGCATCACCGGCAAGATCCTTGACGAACTTGCAGCACTCATGCAAAAAGACGACATCATCATTGATGGCGGCAACTCGTACTATCGCGATGACATTGATCGCGCAGCGAAACTTGCGCCTCAGGGCTTGCACTACGTCGACTGCGGCACCTCCGGCGGCGTGTGGGGTCTCGACCGCGGCTACTGCCTGATGATCGGTGGGGAGAACGCTCCCGTGCAGCACCTCGATCCGATTTGGAAGTCAATCGCTCCGGGTTCGGGTTCGGCGGAGCCGACGCCTGGCCGCAAGCCCGGTGGCACTGCGCAAGACGGCTACCTGCATTGTGGCCCGAACGGTGCTGGTCACTTCGTCAAGATGGTGCACAACGGCATCGAATACGGAATGATGGCGGCGATCGGCGAGGGCCTGAGCATCATCAAGCATGCGAATGCAGGCAAACAAGAACAAGTCATAGACGCCGAAACCACTCCGCTGCGCGATCCGCAGTACTACCAGTACGACATTCCTGTCGGCGAGGTTGCTGAGGTGTGGCGTCGCGGATCAGTCGTAGGCTCATGGCTGGTCGACCTCACTGCAGCAGCGATGGCCGATGACCCCAACCTCGATGCCTTTACCGGCCGCGTGTCCGACTCCGGCGAAGGCCGCTGGACGGTTCTAGCCGCAGTCGAGGAAGGCGTGCCTGCTTCGGTGATCACCGCGTCTTTGTTTGAGCGCTTCGAATCACGTGGTTTGGGCAACTTCACCGACAAGGTTATGTCGGCTATGCGCAATGAGTTCGGTGGGCACGACGAGAAGAAGTCCTGATCTTGGACTTCACCGTCGACGTCCACGCTGACGACGATGCGGTGGCAAAGGCTGCTGCGCGCTATGTGGCTGGCCGTGCCCGCGATTGCGTAGGGGACCACGGAGTCTTCACATTCGCAGTCAGTGGCGGACGGACACCTTGGCTGATGTTCGCGCATCTTGCGGATGAGGACATGCCTTGGATTCAGACGCGCATCTTTCAGGTCGACGAACGTTACGCGCCACTTGACGACGCCGATCGCAATCTGCACCATCTTCAAGACGCGCTGGGTTCAGTCCCCGCGGAGGTCGTGCCGATGCCGGTCGAAGGCGAAGACCTTGATGCTGCGGCGGCCACCTACGCGGCCTTGCTCCCCGAATCCTTCGACCTGGTTCATCTCGGGCTTGGCCCCGACGGCCACACGGCCTCGCTAGTACCCTGTGATGCCGTACTCGAAGTTACCGATCGACTCGTGGCACCGACAAGTGGCCGCTACCAAGGCCGTCAACGCATGACACTCACCTATCCCGGGCTCGCTCGAGCTCGCCAGTTCCTGTGGCTCGTTACCGGTTCTGAGAAGGCCGAGCCGCTGGCCCGACTGCTCGCAGGTGATGCGAGTATTCCTGCGGGCCGAGTCACGGGGGGCCCATCCATCGTCATGGCCGACACTGCAGCGAAGGGAACCACATGACCCCCGAGGAGCAAGACGCCGAGAAGAAGGCCTGCGCAGAAGCGGCCGCGCTGCTTGTCGAAGACGGCATGCTCCTGGGCCTCGGGACCGGTTCCACCGTGGC
>JBIHZU010000033.1:0-10295 GCA_044240285.1 Candidatus Nanopelagicales bacterium
GTCGGCTCAACAATGGACGCGAAGGTTGTCGACACCCAGAGGCGACGAAACATGATCGCCTCGCGCGTCAAAATACCCGCGTAGGCGTGGACATCGATCATTCGAGCACCTCACCGGTGAGCAGCACGAATACATCTTCAAGATTTGCCACGCGCTTGGTGCCGGCTCCAAGACGTTCGTGCATAGCCTCAGGGATCGATTCTGCGCGTAGGATCGACACACTGGGGCCAGTACGTCGCGTCGGCATTCCCTCCGCAATAGCCTCAACTTCGGTAAGTCGCTCTGGCGGGCCATAGAACTCCATCGCGTGCGTGCCCACGTGAGTGTCAAGAAGCTGTTGCGGTGTACCGCGCGCAATGATGCGGCCGTGGCTCATGATCGCTACGTCATCAGCAAGCCGCTCAGCTTCTTCGATGTAGTGCGTCGACATCAGAACGGTCACGCCTTCATTGCGTAGTCGATCGATGATGACCCAGATGTCTGCGCGTACCTGTGGATCGAGACCGACAGTGGGTTCATCAAGCAACACAACGCGGGGATTATGCACGAGTCCACGGGCGATGAGTAGACGTCGTTTCATTCCCCCCGAAAGTGTGCCGACCTTCGAGTGGGCGCGATCGGTGAGTGCCGCAAGCGCAAGCGCATCGGCCACGGCTTGTGGGCGCTGTTTGCGCGCGATCGGTTGCAGCGTTGCCCAAATGAGCAAGTTCTCTGCACACGTGAGCTCTTCGTCGAGGTTGTCTGCTTGCGGGACAACTCCCATGAGTCCACGGGCCTGCTTGGACTTCGCCGGCACCGAGAATCCCAGTACGTCAATGGTGCCCTCATCGGCAATCGCCTGCCCCGTGAGCATCCTCATGGTGGTCGACTTACCCGCACCGTTGGGGCCGAGCAACCCTAGGCATACACCTTCTGGCACCTCAAGATCGAGATGATCAACAGCGGTGAGCGCCCCGAATCGCTTCACGACACCTTGCAGCCGCAAGGCGGGGATCTCAGTCACGCGAGGAGTCTAGGCCTCGCTCATTTCCCCGACGTCACCTTGCGTCGCCCTAAGTGGCAGCTTTAGGGCGACGCAAGGTGACGTCGGCGGGGAGGGGAAATGCGTAAGGGGACCCCAAACGGGATCCCCTTACAACATGGCGGTGGCGGTGGGAACCGTCGCTGCCCTACGAGCAGCTCCTCCCAAATCCCTCGCATCCAAAAATGTTGTAAGGGGACCCCAAACGGGATCCCCTTACAACATGGCGGTGGCGGTGGGATTTGAACCCACGGTGGAGTTTCCCCCACACGCGCTTTCGAGGCGCGCTCCTTTGGCCGCTCGGACACGCCACCGCGGGAGAGAATACAGGCCCGCGGCCGGGCCGGCTTAGCCGCGTCGGTCCGCGAAGAACTCTCGTACGAGCGCCGCACACTCCTCGGCAAGCACTCCGGAGACAACTTCCGGTCGATGCGTGAGGCGCCGGTCGCGGAGGAGGTCCCACATCGACCCAGCCGCACCGTACTCGTCATTCCACGCACCAAAGACGACTCGGTCGATCCGTGAGAGTCCGATTGCGCCTGCGCACATTGGGCAGGGCTCGAGCGTGACCACGAGAGTGCAGCCCGATAAGCGCCACTCGCCTAAGACCGCAGCAGCAGCACGCACTGCTAGCACCTCAGCGTGCGCAGTCGGATCGCCAGTGGCTTCACGTTCGTTGTGCGCACGCGCAATTAGTGCGCCAGACGCGTCAATCACCACCGCACCGACAGGTACGTCAGCACCCGAAAGTCGCGCTTCGTCAAGTGCTACGCGCATCACTGCGTCGTAGTCAGGCAACGCAGTCACGCGGGTGGCTCCTCCAGGAGATCGTTCACCTGATCCATAAAACCGAGTCGCGTAGCTATCGAAGCGACAATCTCATCGGGGTAGACGTCATCGTCAGTGCACAGCAATTCTAACGACGCCGCGTCCATACCGAAGTCAGCCACGATGGCGAAATCACCGATCGGCTCGGGCTCATCAAGTTCGTCATCATCGTCGGGCAACTCAACCTCAAGGAACTTCGCCGCTTCATCAGCAAGAGGCCATTCGTAGGCTGCATTGAGATCGGAGAGAAGCACACGAGGAACACCACCGGGCCAGACGCGTGCGAGAACGAAGAACTCATCGGCAACACCGACAAAGGCCAGCGTGCCACCTTCGCCCGGGAGATTTCGCAGGGAGCCAACTAGATCGTCCATCGACTCGGAAGCACGTGGTGCCAATGCAGCAACGCTCCACTGGCCTTCCTCGCGCCAAGCGGCGAACGCAAAATCCATGCCGTCAGCTTCTAGTTCCATGCGGTCCACCTCCTTCTCCTCTCTAGATCGTGTCACGACGTACCGGCATATGCCATCCCCTAAGGCCAAAGCGATAGCGAAGTGAGACAAAGTGCCCCAAAATCCGCTCTGAAATCGTCAGATTTCCCCGGCTGCCTTTGCTGCGATATCGCGTCGGGCATGTGAGCCAGCAAGCGAAATGCAGTCGAGCGCGGCGTACGCCCGAACCCGGGCCTCACTCAGCGAATCCCCCGCGGCAGTCACCGAAAGCACGCGCCCACCGTTGGACAGAATTTCACCGGAGTCGCTCAAGCGAGTACCCGCATGCAAAATCGACACTCCATCCATCGCATCGGCGTCGCTGATGCCCGTGATGGGGTCACCTGTACGCGGCGAGGCAGGGTAGCCAGCAGCGGCAACAACAACTGTGACCGCAGCTCCGCCGCCCCAGCGCGGCGCATCAATTCCATGCAGAGTGCCACGCGCAGAGCCGAGCAACAGATCGGTGATCGGTGACTCAAGCAGTGCGAGCACTACCTGCGTCTCAGGGTCACCGAAACGGGCATTGAACTCGATGACTCGCACGCCGCGCGAAGTGAGCGCGAGCCCTGCATAGAGCAATCCACTGAATGGTGTGCCACGCTCACGCATCACATCGACAGTGGGCTGCAGCACGCTCGCCATTACTTCGTCAACGAGTCCAGCCGGCGCCCACGGCAGTGGAGCGTAGGCACCCATGCCACCAGTGTTCGGACCTGTGTCACCGTCACCCACACGCTTAAAGTCCTGTGCAGGAACTAGCGGGATGACCGTCGTGCCATCGGTGATTGCGAAGAGCGACACCTCAGGGCCATCAAGAAATTCCTCGATCACCACCTGCGAGCCCGCTGCAAGGCACGTCATCGCGTGATCAAGTGCCTCGGCATGGTCAGAAGTAACTACGACACCCTTGCCCGCGGCGAGTCCATCGTCCTTAACGACGTACGGCGCGCCGAAAGCGGTCAGAGCATTCTCGACCTCAGACCGAAACGTACACACGAATGCCTGCGCTGTCGGCACACCCGCGTCGGCCATCACCTGCTTCGCGAACGCTTTGCTGCCTTCGATCTGGGCCGCGGCGGCGGAGGGTCCAAAGCAGTCAATGCCACGGGCACGTACGGCATCAGCCGCACCGGCCACGAGCGGCCCCTCGGGCCCGACGACAACAAGATCGACCCCGAGATCACCGGCAAGCGCTGCTACAGCCGCTACATCCTTCACATCGACCGCAAACGTTTCGACCTCGGCGGCAATGCCCGCGTTGCCAGGAGCCGCGACAACCGCGGTCACCTTGCTGTCGCGCAGGAGCGCGCGTACGAGTGCATGCTCGCGTGCACCAGAGCCTACGACGAGGACCTTCATGAGTACGACCCTAGTGAGTATCGTGAGCCTTCAACGACATGGGTAGAGAGGCCAAGAATGTCCGCAGAGGAAGCAGCCGACAAGGCTCGACGCAGCATGGCCATCTCGTTGTACAACCAGGCGTGGGACATCCTCGACTCAGATGACCGCTCACCCGAAGCACTCAACGAACACATCGATTGTGCTCACGCCAGTCGCCATCTCTGGCGCGGTGTGGGCGGCATTGAGCAGGCAGCGATTGGCGAATGGCTGGTCAGCCGCTCCTACGCAACCGCTGGGATAGGCGCTGAGGCGGTTCGGCACGCCGCTCTCGCGTTGGGGCTGGCTGGATCCTCAGCTGATCTGGCCGACTGGCTGCTTCCTTCAGCCCTAGAGGGCATGACGCGCGCCGAGTTGATCGCCAACGGGCCTGAATCCGCGAATGCATGGCACGCCCGAGCCTTGAGTGCACTCGAGTCGATCGCGGACCCAGAAGACCGTGCGCTTATTCAGGTGCAGCTCGACGAACTTGGCCTCTAACGCTAGTTAATGAGGTCGTTGATCACGATCGTTGCGTTGCGGTCTTGGCCGACGCCGATGGCGCTCATGGGCGCACCGGAGATGTCTTCGAGGAACTTTACGTATGCACGCGCGTTCGCGGGCAGGTCTTCGAATGTGCGTGCACCCGAAATGTCTTCGCTCCAGCCCGGCAGCATTTCGTAGATCGGCTTTGCGTGATGGAAGTCGGTCTGCGTCATTGGGATCTCGTCGTGGCGCACACCGTCGATCTCGTACGCCACGCATACCGGGATCTGCTCGAAGCCCGTGAGCACATCGAGTTTGGTGAGGAAGAAATCGGTGAGACCGTTAACTCGCGTTGCGAAGCGCGCGATGGGCGCATCGAACCAACCACAGCGACGCGGACGCCCAGTGGTCGTACCGCGCTCACCACCGACAGAGCGAAGCCGTTCGCCATCGGCGTCGAGCAACTCCGTCGGGAACGGCCCGGAACCCACGCGAGTTGTGTAGGCCTTGAGGATGCCGATGACGCGCGTGATGCGAGTCGGTCCAATGCCGCTGCCGGTGCATGCTCCGCCCGCGGTGGGATTGGATGACGTCACAAACGGGTAAGTGCCGTGATCAACATCAAGCAGTGTGCCCTGACCACCTTCGAGCAGCACTGTCTTTCCTTCGGCAAGGGCCGTATTGAGCAGGAGCGCAGTGTCTGTGACGTATGGACGCAAGATCTCGGCGTATTCGAGGAGTGAGTCAACAATCTTGTCTGGGTCAATTTCACGCACGTTGTAGACCTTCACTAGCACCTGGTTCTTGTGCGCAAGTGCGCCTTCGACTTTCTGACGCAGGATGCTCGGATCAAAGATGTCCTGGACGCGAATGCCCAGACGCGCAACTTTGTCACCGTACGTCGGCCCGATGCCACGGCCAGTCGTGCCGATCTTGGCGTTGCCAAGGAATCGCTCAATCGTCTTGTCGAGTGTCACGTGATAGGGCGTAATGAGATGTGCGTTGGCGCTGATAACCAGCTTGCCGGTCTCTACGCCACGCTCCTTGAGCCCAGCGAGTTCGCGTAACAGCACTTCGGGGTCGATCACGACGCCGTTGCCGATCACCGAGGTGACGGTCGGGGTGAGGATGCCGCTGGGCAGTAGGTGCAAAGCGAACTTCTGGTCGCCGATGACGACGGTATGCCCGGCGTTGTTGCCACCCTGGTAGCGCACGACGTAGTCGACGCGGCCCCCGAGTAGATCGGTGGCTTTGCCCTTGCCTTCATCGCCCCACTGGGCGCCTAGAAGTACGACGGCAGGCATGCGCAACTCCTTAAAAAAAGGGGGCGGTACTCGCGAATGCTACCGGAGAGTCAGGATCGCTGTGCCAAGAGCAAGGCCGGAGAGGTACGCGGCCTCCACCCGAGGCTGGCCGCCCCACGAATCACCGGCTATTCCAACCCTCGCGTCAGCGTCCCAGAAGCAGGGCTCAGGACGCGCACTCTGGGGTTTGGCGTAGGTCCAGCGCTTGACCGTGAACCAGTCTGGATCGCGCTGCACTCCCAGAACGGCACGAAGCGCTGCCAGCATCGCCGGCGCCGCCGCGATGGGCTCCGGCAAATGTCGTGAAGCAAGCACTGCGGTCGAATGCGCCACGAACACCGCTGCATCATCGCCACGTCGTCGTCCGTCATCAGCAACCCACGTGAGAATTGCATTGTCGTTCACGAAGACGCCATCAAACTCCGGCCAATAACGCTCCTCGGCGACCGCAACAAGAGCCATCGTGGGTTCCCAAGCCCGCGTATGTCCTTCCAACACTGTGCGCACTCCATTGAGATTGTTCGAAGTCTCATTGATGAGGCGCAAGGACTGCGGATCGGGCGCACAAATCGCGACAGCGTCGTACCGCTCGCCATCAATAAGAGGACCGTCAAGCCAAGTCACCTGCTGTACGTCAATTGGATGGCGTACGTCAACATCGCCATTAAGCTCCGCGGCGATGTCTTCAACCACACTCCGCAAACCGCCTGGAGTTGAATACCGCATGGGTCCGATCTTGGGACCAATCAAACCCTGTGGATCGGCAATGTGGAACGTATCGGTCCATTCGCGCGCAATGCCACGTGCGATCCAATCATTGACCTGCGTGGTGAACTCCGGACTTGCTGCCGTGAAGTACGACGCCCCCACATCCACGATGTGACCATCCCAACGGGTGCCCGTGTCGCGCAGCGTCTGCGCTCCGAGCCGACCGCCAAGTCGATGCCCACGATCTAGGAGTGTCACCTCTGCGCCACCACGCATCAACTCTCGCGCGCACGTCACACCGGAAATGCCACCACCTACTACTGCAACCCGCATTGGCGTAGTCAGTCGCGCATGGCAGGCGCCGCTGCAGGGTCACAATCGAGCAGGAATGCCGCACAGCGCTCAGCTTCGTCTGTCTCACTTATCGCGGCAGCCGCACGCTGCAAAGCATTGAGACAGCGCAAGAAACCGCGATTGGGCTCATGCGACCACGGCACGGGGCCATGACCCTTCCATCCGCTTCGACGCAACGAGTCGAGTCCGCGATGATAGCCCACCCGCGCAAATGCATAGGACTCAACGACGCGACCTTCCGCCCACGCCTGGTCGGCGAGGGTTGCCCACGCGAGACTCGACGTCGGATGTCGACGCGCGACATCGTAAGCATCCGCACCGCTCGCTAACTCGGTACGTGGCTCGACAACATCAGGCAGGAAAGTCGGGGGCGGGCCACCAAGAAGATTCTCGTGAGCAGTCATGCGCTGATCACGTACCCGACGCAGATGAGATTTGATCGACCGTCGCCTGCAGCGTGGCCGTAAACTCGGCGTCACTTTGCTCAGCACTCAAGCCCTCAGACAGCGCTCGGGAGAAGCTCGCAATCATGTCGTGATTCTTCGCCAGCATCTCGCAGGACTCATCGCGTGAGTAGCCACCTGACAATGCGACGACACGCAACACTCGCGGGTCATCGATCAACGGTTTGTAGAAATCGGGCACAGTAGGTAGCGAGAGTTTGAACATCACCTGCTGACCGGCCGGAAGGGCATCAAGCCCCTTGGCCAGCGCATCGCGCAGCAGTTCTTCGATCTGCGCCTTATCGGCACTCTTGATATTGACCTCAGGCTCAAGGATCGGCATCAGGCCACTACCCAGAATCTGCAGACCAACCTCAAACTGCTGATCAACAACTGCCTGAACGCCTGCAGCATCGGCCTTGTTGATGACCGAGCGCATCTTGGTGCCGAAGACACCCTTGCCAGCCGCACGAGCGCACAAATCCTTGAGCTCGGGCATTGCCTTCATCACCTGGGCACCATTGACCTCATCGGCTAGGCCCTTATCAACCTTGACGAGCGGCACCACGCCCTTAACGTTCCAGAGGTAGTCAGGAGTGGGACGACCTTCAATCTCACGTTCCATGGTTTGCTCGAAGAGAATCGCTGCAATCACCTTCGGGCCGGCAAAGGCTGAATTCGTGATGATGCGCGTACGCATCGCATGGACGAGGTCGTACATCTCCGCATCGTTTGTGAACGCGGTCTCCGGGACACCGTAGAGGGCCAAGGCCTTCGGGGTGCTGCCGCCGCTCTGATCGAGAGCTGCGATGAAGCCCTTGCCAGTGCCCATCTGGTTGCGCATGTCGCTGTTCATTGCTGTCTCCCGTAACTGTGGTGTGACTCAAGCCTACCGGGAGTATCACTGTACGACGCGTGGGTCGGTCATGAAGTCTCAGATGGCGCCAGCGCCCGTAACCCACGCACAGATGGAGCGAGGAGCATCGCTGCAACGGCTGCGGCACATACTGCTGCAGCAACGAACAGCGTGTTGGCAATGCCGATGACCACCACTAGCGGTCCGGCGAGGGCGAGGCCAAGCGGGCCAAAGATAAGCGACCCGAAAGCGTCGTAGGACATGACGCGCGATAGTGCCTCGCGCGGCACCCGAGATTGCACCTCAGTCAGCCAAATGATGTAGAACGCATCCATTGCTACACCCCAGAAAAATGCCAGCGGCACAACCACCCATAACGGGGCAGCAAAGGCGAGCGCAAGCAGAAACGGCACCAGGGCGCCAGTGGCGAGAGCGCCAAAGACCATAGGACGTTTCGGCTTAATCCTCGACGCGACAACAGCCCCCACCAAAAGCCCGATTGATTGACCGGCGAGGACAAGGGACCAACCAGCAGCTCCGCCATAACTTTGAAGGGCAAGGACAGGGCCGACAACTTCTTCCGAACCCCTCAGCACCAACACGATGAAGCTGTAAGCACCCACCACCACGACGATCCAGCGGAACGACGTGAAGACCTTCCACCCATCAACAAGATCACGTACATGCGACTGCTCAGAACGCTGTCTCGTCGAAATGTGGCGGAACGTGAAGACGAGTATGCCCGCAACAAGAAATGTTGCTGCATCAAAGAGAACTGCGATTGGAGCACCGAGAGTTGCAACAATGATGCCGGCGACGCCCGTGCCGATAATGAGTCCGGAATTGGCAGCGAACGCAACATAGGCGTTCGCGCTTTGCAGTTGATCATCGGGCACCACATCGGCAGCGAGTCCAGTAAATGCTGGATACCACAGAGCATTGAGACAACCTGCGACGAAGCACAATGCCATAACCACAGGAATAGTTGCAGTGTTCGTCAAGAAGAGCACACCTATCGTGGCGATGACTGCAGACAGAACGATATCGGTGATCGCAATGACACGCGCTCGACCGAGCCGATCGGCAATAACGCCACCAAGAGGCAGCAGCGCGACCGTAGGAACCGCCTGCGCCGCCAAGACAAGTGAGAGCGATGTCGGCGTCGAGTCTGGCATTGCAAGAACTGCAAAAGCTAGTGCGATCGGTCCCATACCGTTGCCGACATTCGAGATGAAGCGGGACGTGAAGAAACTCGGGTACTTTGGCACCCGAAAGACTTCAAAGGATTGCTTCACAGTCACTCACCTTAGGCGAGTCAGGGCACCTGTCCAAAACAATGCTGACGGATCCACGCATGCATAGCGATGGCAGCTGCAGCGCCTGCGTTGATCGACCGAGTCGAGCCATATTGCTCAATCGTGAGAATTGCTTTGCACGCTTCACGGGCTTCTTCTGAGAGGCCTGGGCCTTCTTGACCGAAAACTAAGACACAGGCTCGGGGTAGCGCATACGTCTCCAATGGCACCGAACCAGGCAAGTTATCAATGCCAATGACCGGAAGACTTTCGGCGGCTGCCCACGCGAGTAGTTCGGGCATCGTGTCGTGGTGCCTGATGTGCTGATAGCGATCAGTCACCATCGCTCCTCGACGATTCCATCGACGCTTGCCGACGATATGAACTTCGGCAGCCATAAACGCATTGGCGGTCCGCACGACCGAACCAATATTCATGTCGTGCTCGAAGTTTTCGATCGCGATGTGGAATGGATGCCGACGCGAGTCCAGATCATCGACGATCGCATCCATAGACCAATAGCGATACATGTCCACGACGTTGCGTGAGTCGCCATTCTCGAGGAGTTCGGGATCGAGCCGCGGGTCGCTCGCAGCAGCAGCCACCCACTCACCCGGGCCTCCGGGCCACGGACCTACTCCTACGGACACGAGCACAAGACTAGGCGGCGTTCACGGGTGCGGCAGATACCCTGTAGAAGTGATCTCCTTAAGCGCCGTGGGCGCACACGTCGTAGCGCTCGGGCCCTCGTGGCTGGATCCGCAGAATCTCTTGCAGACTTTTGGTACTGCTGGTTTTTGGATCGCCGTCGGAATCATCTTCGCTGAGTGCGGCTTGCTGATCGGATTCTTCCTCCCCGGCGACTCGCTACTGTTCATCGTCGGACTGGCGATTGCTGCGGGTTGGGTCAACGTCAACCTGTTCCTCGCGCTGGCTCTTCTCTTCATTGCCGCACTCGTGGGCAATATCTGTGGTTATTGGATTGGCGCACGCATAGGGCCGGCCCTCTTCCGACGTGAGGACTCTCGATTCTTTAGGAAAGTCTACGTCGAGCGCACTCATTTCTTCTTCGAAAAATACGGTGCACGAGCAATCGTGCTCGCGCGTTTCGTGCCCGTAGTGCGCACGT
>JBIHZU010000034.1:0-10281 GCA_044240285.1 Candidatus Nanopelagicales bacterium
CAAAGCCCTCTCCCCGCAAGACGATACCCAGCATCTCCGAGAGCGCTGTGTCGTCATCCACGACGAGAATTCGTTCAGTCACGACCCCATCGTGTCACCCCGAGGCCGAGGAAGTCGCGCAATATCCCCAGCCGTCGGTAAGTTCGGCCTCACTAGGCTCCCAAGGAGCCCGAGGCTCCCTCTTAGTAGCGGTAGAGGTCAGGCTTGTACGGACCGGCCACATCGACACCGAGGTACTCCGCCTGAGGCTTGCTCAGCTCAGTGAGGTGTACGCCCAAGGCGTCAAGATGCAGTCTCGCGACCTTCTCATCGAGATGCTTGGGCAGCGTGTAGACGCCGAGCGGATATTGGTCCAGCTTGGTGAACAACTCGATCTGCGCCAAGACCTGATTGGTGAAGGAGTTGGACATGACGAAGGACGGGTGCCCGGTCGCGTTGCCGAGATTGAGCAGGCGGCCCTCCGACAAGATGATGATTGAGTGCCCATCGGCGAATGTCCACTCATCAACCTGCGGCTTGATGATCTTGCGCTTCACACCGGGCAACGCAGCGAGCCCGGCCATATCGATTTCGTTATCGAAATGACCGATGTTGCCGACGATCGCCTGATGCTTCATGCCCGCCATGTGCTCGGCGGTGATGACGTCGTAGCAACCAGTGGCAGTGATGAAGATGTCAGCCACTGTAAGCACATCTTCGATGGTTGCTACCTGGTATCCATCCATCGCAGCCTGCAGCGCGCAGATCGGATCGATCTCAGTGATGATCACGCGTGCGCCCTGACCGCGTAGTGAATCCGCACAGCCCTTGCCCACATCGCCATAACCAGCAACGACGCACACCTTGCCACCGATGAGCACATCTGTGGCGCGGTTGATGCCATCAATGAGGGAATGGCGGCAGCCATACTTGTTATCGAACTTGCTCTTGGTCACGGAGTCATTCACGTTGATAGCGGTGAAGAGCAGTGAATTTTCGCGCAACCGCTCATACAAGCGGTGCACACCAGTCGTCGTCTCTTCAGTCACTCCCATGATCCCTGGAGCGATCCGGGTCCAACGCTGCGCATCAGACTTGAGCGAGGCACGGAGAACGTCTAGGACAACCGCGTATTCCTCTGAATCCGAGGGACTCGTGCTGGGCACAACGCCCGCCGCTTCGAATTCGACGCCCTTATGCACGAGCATCGTGGCGTCGCCACCGTCGTCAAGGATCATGTTGGGGCCAGCGCCGTCGGGCCAGAGCAGGATTTGCTCGGTGCACCACCAGTACTCTTCGAGCGTCTCGCCCTTCCAGGCAAACACCGGGACACCCTGAGGCTTGTCAGGAGTGCCGTTGGGGCCAACGACAACTGCCGCGGCGGCATGATCCTGAGTGGAGAAAATATTGCAAGAGGCCCAACGCACCTGCGCACCAAGGTCAACTAGCGTCTCGATCAGGACCGCAGTCTGGACCGTCATGTGAAGTGATCCAGTGATGCGAGCGCCCGAGAGCGGCTTGGACTTGCCGAACTCCTCGCGCATGGCCATGAGGCCTGGCATCTCGTGCTCCGCGAGGCGGATTTCGTCACGGCCGAAGGGGGCAAGCGAAAGGTCAGCGACCTTGTAGTCGGGGGTCGACATAATGCTCCTCATGTCTGTTGCGGACGGTTGGCCCGGCGAACGGCACGAGGCTTCGATGGTTCGCGGAATATCTGGAACAGTCTAGCCCGGGTTTGCCTCACCCGCGAGACGGTCTAGGTCGGGTTCTAGGTAGATGTACCTGGCCGAGGGCACAGCAGCCCGCAAAGATCGCTCAGCCGCATCGATGCCAGCCGCGATCTGGGTCCCCGTTGACGAATCGCGAATGGCGATTTTGGCGCCCACCAGGAGCTCGTCTGGGCCCACATGCAACGTGCGTAGGTGAATAACTCGGTCGATGAGTGGGCTGGCGGTGAGTGCCGCGCGGATCGCCTCCTGCTCCTCCGGTAGGGCGCTCTCGCCCACGAGCATCGCCGACATTTCAATCACGAGGAAAATGGCGATGATGACCAGCAAGGTGCCTACTGCCATCGCGCCGAGTCCGTCCCAACGCCCATCCCCGGTCACCACGGACAAAGTGACCCCGGTGAGGGCGAAGACCAGGCCAATAAGCGCACCTAGGTCTTCAAGCAGAATCACCGGCAGCTCAGGCTGGCGCGCATCGCGAAGGAACCGCGGGAAGGAGCGCTTACCCCGGACGCGATTGGTCTCTCGGATAGCAGTTCGGAAGGAAAACGACTCCAGGACTATGGCGACGATCAGGACGGTGAACGCGATCCATGCATCGGACAGGACTTCTGGGTGCTGAAACTTGTGTAGTCCCTCATACAACGAGAAAACGCCACCAACGAGGAACAACACGATGGCGACCATGAAGCCGTAGACGTAGCGGCGTCGACCATGCCCGAACTGGTGGAGCTGGTTCGCGGGCTTCTTCGAGCGCTTGTTCCCGACCAGAAGCAGCACTTGATTGCCCGAATCCGCGACCGAATGGATCGCCTCAGACAACATCGATGACGACCCAGTGAACGCAAAAGCGACGAATTTGCTCACAGCGATGCCGAGATTGGCGGCAAGTGCCGCAACAACCGCCTTTGTGCCACCTTCAGAACTCATCGGCCCTCCGCCACAATTGCCCGGCCCCTGACCCGGACGGTCACCTCGGCCTCGTGCTCCCCCATGACCAGAGCGCAACCAACAGCCGCTTGCACCTGACCTTGCGGACCACTTGCCTCAACATGACCTTCAAGTGGGATCACGACTCGATAGGAGGCGGGGAGTACGCGCGCCTCGTCGCGAAGTTCACGCACGAAGAAGGGGAAGTTCGAGCCGTCAGTGGGCTGCACATCACACAACGCAGCCAGCGCATCGTCGACATTGAGAGTCTTGGAAGTGAGACCAAGACGAAGCACATTGTCAGAAGAAGTCATAACTTCAACTCCGAGCCCACGAACGTAGGAATGAATGATTCCCGCCGACACCCCGATGGTCTGGCCCGGTGCGAGGACACTGTGCTGCATCATGACGCACACCAATGCGCCTGCGTCTGTGGGAAATTCGGCGGCGATGCTACGAAGTGACTCAACTGCAGCGTCATCGTAGCCACACGTCTTGGCTGCTTCGCTGAGTTGAGCGACCGCCTGGACGATCACTCCCGGGCTGAGATCGAGCAGAGTGCGTACGGTGTCGGCATGTGTCGCCGACGATGAGATGGCCTCCTCTGGAACGCCCGCTTCGACCAGCACCCGCCGTGCCAGGTCAAGATCGCGCCACCCCGCATGAATGCGAAATGGCTCAAGTGCCGTGAGAATCTCAGTCTTTTCTTCCGAGTCCGGCAAAGCCCCACGAGCGCTCAACTCTGCCGCCAACGCACGTGCTGGATGCACCTGAATAGACAGTGGCCGAGCGGCCGCCAGGAGTTTGACCAGCAGCGGGTTGCGTTGCGGTGGCATGACCGCATCAAGCGTCTCTCCAGTTGCTACACCTTCGCTATCGACGACGATCGCGGGTGCGGCCGGGTGGATCCCGAACCACAACTCGGCTTGCGGGGTTCCCGTGGCATGCGACCACTGAGCGAGACCGTCAATCTCACCCCAGTCATAGTCGCGAAGAATTCCCCGCACGCACCACATCTACGCCTCGTCGAGCAACATGATCGGGATTCCGTCACGGACCTCGAAGGCGTGTTCGCACTTCGTGCAGACGAGTCGTGGCGCGGCCTCGTCCACTCGCAGCGGGGCGTGCGCAGGACACGGACATGCAAGAACTTCCAGTAACAACGGATCAAGTCCCCATGCACCACTCATGCAGCGCCTCCCACTCTGACCATTGACAACACACTGTCTCGCAGAGTGTCCATCTCCCCCACGGTAGGCGCCTCCACATTGAGACGAAGCAGCGGCTCAGTGTTGCTCGGACGCAGATTGAACCACCAATCCGTACCACTCACCGTGAGTCCATCAAGTTCATCCAGTTGCACTCCTGGGCGACCGCTAAAGGCCAGGCGCACCGTTTCCATGACCGCAGCCTGATCATGCACGACCGAGTTGATTTCACCACTCGCGGAATAAGGCGAGTACGGGGCCATGAGATCGGAGACGGTGACCTTCTCAGCGGCGTTGCCTAACTCAGCAAGGACGTGCATGGCGGCCAACATTCCTGAATCCGCTCGCCAAAAATCTCGGAAGTAGAAGTGCCCTGAATGCTCCCCACCGAAGATTGCACCCGAGCGTGCCATCGCGTCCTTGATGAACGAGTGGCCCACGCGGGTGCGGATAGGTGTGCCGCCTGCCGCGGCAATGACCTCAGCCACTGCGCGGGATGTGATGAGGTTGTGAATCACCGAAGATCCCGGCACTCGACGCAGTTCGCGTTCGGCAATCAGCGCCGTCATTGCCGAAGGACTCACTAACTCGCCACGCTCATCTACTACGAAACAACGATCCGCGTCACCGTCGAAGGCAAGGCCGATATCCGCGCCCATCCGCACGACTTCGGCCTGCAGATCCCGGAGATTCTCCGGGTCGATTGGGTTTGCCTCGTGATTGGGAAAGGACCCATCCAGTTCGAAGTACATCTCATCAAGTGACAGTGGCAATGCGGGAAGGCCCGCCTCAGACAATAAAACGGCTGGCACGGTATGGCCAGCCATGCCATTGCCGGCATCCACCACGACGCGCAACGGCCGGATCGCACTGATGTCGACCAACTGCCGCAGGAACTTTGCGTATTCGGGGATGAGATTCATGCTCTCCACAGAACCCGTAGCGCCGGAAAAATCAGGTACCCCCGCCACCATGAGGTCTCGGATATCGCCAAGGCCGGTGTCCTGACCTACGGGCACCGCCTCAGCACGACACAACTTGAATCCGTTGTATTCCGCCGGGTTGTGACTGGCCGTGACCATGGCACCCGGGATACCGAGGTGGCCAGATGCGAAGTAGAGCGCGTCAGTGCTGGCCAGCCCCATGTCGATGACGTCTGCACCTTGGGCTGTGGCCCCCTCCGCAAAAGCCGCGACGAGCGCTGGTCCGGTCTCGCGCATGTCGCGACCGATCACGACCTTCGTCGCTCCCACAACCCGCACGAACGCCGCACCGAGAACTCGAGCGAAGTTGGCATCGAGTTGCTCCGGTACGGTGCCGCGAATGTCATATGCCTTGATGATGGACAGGCGAGAGGCTTCAATCACTTGCTAAGGGTAGCCCCGACCCTCAAGAGGCCTTTTTCAGTCGTTGACTGCAGGTACAGACCGCAGGTGTCCGCGGCGCGCAGACACGTCGTCTACGAGCGGCTGGGACACCCGCCCTACCTCTCGAACGGCATTGGCGAGCGCCTCAAGGTCATCGCTACTTGGTTTGAGGGAGTCGGGGTCGGGTTCGATCCGGACGAGCTCCCAGCCCAGCGGGGCGGTCAGGCGATCGCCGTGCAGAGCACACAGGTCATAACAGTGCGGCTCCGCGTAGGTAGCCAGAGGCCCCACAACAGCCGTGGAATCCGCATAAACGTAGGTCAGGGTCGACACAGCAGCGCGACTACAGGAGGGGCGCGAGCAACGACGTCGAATGGCCACAGCCTGACGCTAGCGCGAGCGAGGGACTGGACCGGGGATTGCGCGGGTGTGTCGCTTAGGGCATACCGACAGCGATGTCTTCTTGGGCCGCCGGCAAGGTGACCTCCACCCGAAGTGGACGCCAGGGGTAGCCCGTCACGAGATCGGAATCGGGGGAAATCTCATTGACTCGGTGCGCCACGAGAACGCCACCGGAGAGCGGAGTCACGAGCGCCGTAAACCACTCAGCCAACGGTGGAACCTTAAGTTCGATGGCCACCACTCGCCCGGACGGGATGGTGAATTCTCGACCGGCACGAGGCGGTGTGGGCTGGCCATCAATGGCCGGCAACAAAGTCACGCGGACTCGCGCTTCGCCCTCCGGTGCGGTGACCCACACGATCACGCGCGTCGTACCTTGAGCTGCCTTGCCCCCGGGTAATCCAGTGACCGCACTCGGACCAGTCATTACTGGTGAACCGGCGGTATACGAGGATTCAGTGACGTCCGCGAGGCCATAGGTCTGAGTGAGCCCCGCTACGACCGGTTGATCGGATTCGACTTTGATTGTTGCCGCATCCCCGCGCAGAGCACCCGCCAGATCGACATCTACGACTTTGCCTTGAGGGACATCAATATTCGTGAGTCCGTTAGGCGCGAATGAACCAGAGGCCGTAAACACGCGCAGTGACACGACGGCATTCGCGCTGGGAGAAAGAAGTCGGAGTTGGCGCGCGCCACCTCCGTCACTGACACCTGGCACCCACACCGTGTTTGCGGGCTCGCTCGCGGGTGGAATGAAGTCAACACCCTTAGGAACGAAGCCATCGGATCGCGAGTCAGAAACGCTCACGGCCACACGACCCGAACGTGCGATGACATGAATGGCACCAGCCGCAACACCTGGAATGAGGCGGTCAAAACGCAACACAGTCTCAGACCGCGAGGTCATCACAATGCCGCGGACTGAGGGAAGTTCAACGAGGCCATTTGGGCCAAATACCTCGACATCGACCTCGGCCGGGGCTGGTTCGGAATTGACGAGCACTACACGCGTGATCTGACCGATCTCAGCTCCTCCGCTCATGAACCACCAGGAGGTGCCGGGGAGTACACAGGCTGACGAGGAAAGGCCGCGGCCAATCTTTGTCTCGTCGCGCCCTACCTGCGCGCCCACTAACCCGGGCGCGAGCCCGCCATCACCGGCAATCACTAGCGGGAGCGAAGACTCCCCCACAATGTCGACAGTCGCAGTGGATCCAGGTGACGTCAGTTCGGCGATAGGTGCACTGCGATTGGCAATGGAGGCAATCGTCGCCGCGCCGGGTCGATCTTGTCCAGGTAGTCCAGCCACATTGGCCGCGGCTACCCGCACTACACCGCCCTTGGACGCACCCGGTTCGGGACAGACAAGTTCTGTAGTGGCAACGGGCTCGGTGGTCCCCGATGGAGCTTGGTCTGCCTGACCCACGATCGGTGCAGCGGTCGCACCAAACACGACGGCAACACCTGCGCCGCCGAAGATCAGCACGGCTGCGACACCAAAACTGATCGCACCAACGGATGCGCGCTCACGGGGTGCTCTGCGTCGACCTGTCGTCCGCATCATGCACCCACCCCCGACTGAGCAAAGTCATCTTGGTCAGGATCGTCCGCATCTGGGTCACGCGACGTTCGTGTGGGCAAGCTCAACACAATGACGATCACCACGAGGAAAAGTTCGAGCCAGAGCCAACGCTGCCGCTGGGCGTCGTCGAATCGAATGTCCACAGTTGCACCTTCAGGACCGAGGCTAAAGGCCTGAGCCCAACTCATCAAAGATTCCTCGGGTGCAGTAGTGACCGGCAAAATCACATCTCCGACGGCGGCTTCCCACCCAGGGTCAGGGGCCTGCGTGAGCACCAACACTCGACCGGCGACACCCGGAGGCACCACACCGTTGAGGACTGGCTCCGAAGAACCATCAGGGGAAAGAACCCGCGTAAGTGACGTGGTGCCTGCGATGCTCCACAATGCACCGGTTGGAGCGCGAGAAAGTCTACGCATGCCGGGCTCTGAGTCGAGAGTGGCAATGAGCGGGTCCCCATCGCGTGCGTCGATCACCAGCACGTAGCCCACGCCTTGCGCAGCTAGCGCGCGAACCTCGTCTCCACCGCGCCCAGACGTCAACGCCGAAACAGCCGCATCCATGCCCATCCACGCAGCGGCCGGCGGTGCAGTCTCGGCATCTCCCACTACAAGTCCCCCACCGGAGAGGACCGTGTAAGTCATCACCCCACCTGAACCTCGCTTAATCGCGAGCGTGCGCGTCTGCGAAGGACCCTGCGACTCCTCCGCGACATAGGCCGGCAGCAGCGCTGGATCGCCTCTGTGGAGCGGCCCAAGTGGCTGAGCGAACCACCAACCCACCGCGGCGAAAGGCGTCAGCACGGCCAGCGTCGTCAGCACCAGAGCCCCGGGTTGCCGCCAGCCGAAAGTCGCCCCACCTATCCGTTCGCGCAGACCGTCGCCAGCCACCGCTGCCGCACACACAAGTGCAAACCCCAGAAGCAAAGTCGCCGGGCCAGGCCAAGTGGGTACTGGGGCCTGGATCGCGGGCAGCGTCACGTAGACGCGAGTCTGAATGACTGCGATGACGAGCGACACCAATGCGACACCCCATAGCGCAAGGGTAATTCGTACCTTGTCATGTCGAAGGAGCGCCAGCAGCGCAGCAAGTACCAGACCAGCAAAGAGCCACCACGGAAGTTGTGCGGGTCCACCTGGCTGCAAAAGTGCAGCACGCAAAGGCGTAACCGGAAGCCCGTCGAGAACTGGCACACCGGGTTCGCTCAAGAGCAGACTCGGATTGAGTACGACCTCGAAAGACCACGGCAAGAGCAAGAACAGTGGTGCGAGGACAGCGATGAGAAGGTTGCGCACCCGGCGCCCGATTGCGGCCGCAACGATGGCAAAAACGAAAGCCACCACCCACAGCACTGGCGCGAAGGCCACCAGCACAGAAAGCACGACTGCGGTGAACCATGGCGTCCGGTTCGTGGCGGGGCGAAGGGCGGTGCCTGTAGTGCCCACGCCGGCACATCGGGCAAAAAGGCGGACAGTCGGCGGCAGAAGCACAGCGGCAGCGAGTGTGCCAATGCGGCCGGTGCCGAGCGCCGTTGTGACAGCGGGTAGTAGGGCATACGTCACTGACAGCCACACACGCACAGGTGCGCTGGTGACCACGCCCCTGCTCGACAAGAAAGCACTGAACCCTGCAGCAGGCACAGCCAACAAGAAGATCAGGTCAATCGCCAATGGTGCTTTGCCCAGCAAAACGCTAGAGAAAAGTGCAAGCAGCGCAAGCGAAGGCGGCGCGGGAGTCGTCGATCCCGGGCCGAGACTGTGCCAGCCCTGCGTGTAGGTCGCCCAGAGATCACCTGCGCCCTCTGGCGCAGGTAGCAACGCACCTCCAAACAATGACCCTGAGCCCCACCACAGAGAACGACTCGCGGCAGCAGCAATTACGAGAAGTACCAGCACAGTCCACACCGAAGGGCGCATGAAAGTTCGGCGAACGACACCGGGTTGTGAATCGTCAGGGAAGTCGTCCTCGTCAACTTCGGAAGTAGCGCGAGAGCCGGAGGCGAGCATGCCACCGACAGCTTCGATCGCATGCCGCAAACGCGTGCGCGCGTGTGGGCGCAGCCACCTGACACAGGACGATGATGCAAGGCCCCGATTGCGGCGCCGTGAAGCATTGAGCTGACCTAGGTGAGTAATCACTCCACCCAGTGCCCGCAACTCGTCGCTCGCGCGACCCAAGTCCTTGCCCAGGACATAAAGAAGTGACCGGAACAACGTGCCAA
Source organism: Candidatus Nanopelagicales bacterium (assembly GCA_044240285.1). Lineage (GTDB taxonomy): Bacteria > Actinomycetota > Actinomycetes > S36-B12 > S36-B12 > CAINMH01. Next base: position 9,420 of record JBIHZU010000034.1, read on the forward strand.
GCGCGAGTCGCACGAAGGTAAAAGGCAGCCGCCACCTCGGGGTTTGGGCCAGGAGGACGTGCAGGGCCGATCGGCGATCAGCGCGGTGCATGCGCGATCGGCGCACTGGGCCGCCACCACCTTCGCGGCGGCTTCCCGTCGAGCGGCGCCCATGGAAAGAAGCCTCACGGTGATAGATGACTGCAGCGGGAACGACGCGCACGGCGTGACCCGCCCGATGAACGCGCCAACAAAAGTCCAGATCGTCGCGGAACAGCGGCAATGCCGGGTCGAAACCACCCAGAGCGTCCCAGACATCACGGCGGACCAGCATGCCGGCGGACCCCACGGCCAGAGTGTCCGAGCGATCGTCATGCTGGCCTTGATCGTGTTCGCGGCGCTCTAGACCGGTGACCCTTCGTCCGGATCCCATAACGCTGAAACCCACTTCGAGGAGCAGTCGGCGGTCATGCCAGCCGAGGGCCTTTGCGCCGAACACTGCGGTGGTCGCATGCAGATCCGAGTCACGGAGTAGACGTTCGAGACACTCCGAGTCGGGCGCACTGTCATCGTGCAAGATCCACAACCACTCGATTACGTCTTCGTTCAGCTGCCGCGGCAAAGACGCGATGCCTGCTTGAACGGCCGCGCCAAAAGCCGTATCTGCACTCACCCTGATGACGCGAGCAGCGCCGAGAGCGTCGCTGAGAATGACGGCCGAGCCGTCGGTGGATCCGGTATCAACACCCACAACGGAGTCTGGGAGTCGAGTCTGCTCAGCCAAAAAGGAAGTCACGGTCGGGAGCCATACGGCGCCGTTATGGGCAACGACCACAGTGCTCACATGATGGAGCCGGGCCATACCTGGCTGAACCCAGTCGGG
>JBIHZU010000238.1:0-2907 GCA_044240285.1 Candidatus Nanopelagicales bacterium
TCTCCCCTAACTCACTATGTTTCATGAGCCTTCCTGCAGGTATTGCATCCAACATGGATGAGGAATAGTCCTCTCCTTCCAGCCATCCGACTGCGATTGTGTTAAAGGTGACGTCCCGACTAGCTAGCTCTATTCCTGCTACTTGCCCCATGGTGGTCAAGAACGCTCCTGAGACACCCGACACACTTGCTCCGGGTAAAGCACGTACTGCTGCAGCGGACACCAGAAAAATGACACGTGCGCCTCGGCTGGCTGCGAAGGCCTCGCGTACTAGCGAGCCGGCACGCAGAGATATGTCGCGTAATAACGACATCTGTGTGGTCCACTCTTCATGGTTTACATCCAAAAATCGACTTGGACGCAACGATCCGATACCAAATACACCGATGTCCACCGTCTCAGATCTCTGGGCAAGCCTTTGTCGCACTAGCGGCTCAAGCGCTGGACTCAAATTGCTCAGTGTCAGTGCCATCAGAACTTCCCAACTACGAAGCCACCATCGATGCGCAGAAATGAGCCTGTGACGTATGCGGATTGCTCAGAGCAAAGGAACACAACGGCATCACCCATCTCCTCGGGCTCTGCGGGGCGATTTAGGGGGATGAGAGAGAGTGTGACCTCTTCATCTTCGGCGGTCTGCAGAGATGGGGATCCATCATTGAGGAACGACTTCACCCATCCTGGACCAATATGATTGACCAGAATACCTCGTGGGCTGAGCTCAATCGCCATGTGATCTACAAGGGAACGGATCGCTTGCTTTGTTGAGCCGTAGACCGACATGCTAGGGAATGGCATTTGAACATGGACCGATGACGTGACAATGATTCGTCCCTGCCTACGGGTGACCATCCGCCGTGCTGCACTTTGGCAGACATTAAAGGTACCCGTGAGATTGACAGCGACGATTCGATCAAACGAGTCGGCGGTGAGTTCTTCGACATTCTGCCAGTCTGCTACTCCAGCATTCGAACAGACGAAGTCAATTTGCCCGTATGTAGCCTCGACGTGGTCGATCATCACATCGACCTGAGAACGATCACTCACGTCACAGGAGACGAATTCCGCACGGATACCCGACTCCTGTAGTTCCGCAACTGCCTGAAGCCCTTGGTCTTGCACCGTCTCTATATCGTTGATGACAACATTGCAGCCGGCTGCCGCGAGCTGTCTGGCAATACCTAGGCCAATCCCACGACGACGTCCAGCACCGGTCACGAGTGCGGTCTTTCCTGTAAGTGACCCCATGTATGACACTCCTTCTAATCGATACGCTCGACACATCACTTCCGAGTCCGGGAGGCGAGCCACAAAACAAGCTGACTCGCCACCCGAACTGCCGGACTAGTTCGCCGAGCAGGGAGCGGGGATTTGCAGTGCCCCCGTGATGATCTCGGGCGTTGGGATCCAGTCGACAGACTGAATGTCCGTTGAAGTGTTCACTGCCCATGGTGTCAGGCACAGCTTGCTTGTTACGGGATTTCCGTTGATGGCCTGGTTCAAGAGGTTGACTGCGAGAGCTGACTCTTGCGACGGTGAGCCACCTACGGTGACAGAGAACTTGCCCTCTTCGAGGTACGCATTGCCTTCAGGTGAGCCATTCTGAGTAGCGATCTTGACCTGCGAAGCCTTGTCGCCAAGCCCAGCGTAGGCGCCGATAGCCATGTCCTCATTGCCGACAACGAGTCCGGCGAGATCAGGATGCTTGGTGATGATGTCCTGAGCAGCATTCAAAGCCTTCTGGCGGCTGTAATCCGCGGCGACTTCCTCAACGATTCGAGACGCATCTCCACCAAATCCCTTAATGAATCCTTCACGGAATGCAGTGACCTCACTACGCCCGAGCTGACCGGAGATGATCGCGACAGGTCCGGTGGGAACCTCCTTTGCGAAAGCTGCGCCAAGCGCCTCTGCGTAGTTGAAGAAGTCGATCTGGACGAATCCAGCGCCTAGCGGGGCGACCTCTTCGGAATATCCATACAGGACGGTCATGGGGATACCCGCGTCATTCGCTAGCTTCAACTCAGCCTTGGCACTAGCGTCACTGAGGGGGAAGAGCACGATTCCGTCAACACCCTGTGCGATGGCATCGTTAACGTTTGCGAGCTCTTTCTGCGCATCGAATGAGGAATTGAAGAGCTTTGCTGTTCCGCCCAAGGCCACAATGGCTTCCTCTGCGCCTTTTGCAGACAATGCGTAGTACTCGATATCACCAGCCTGAATGTAGGCAACTGTCTTGCCTGCGAGGGTTGGTATGGCCGATGTCGGTGACGGGGCAGAAGACGTCGTTGGTGCCGGAGCAGAAGACGTCGTTGGTGCCGGAGCAGCCGACGAAGACGGGCTACTCGAGCCGCCTCCACAGGCAGCCAGCCCGAATGACACTAGGGACATCGTTGCAATGGTGACTCCTAGAGTGGAGATTGATCGAACTGTTCGCTTCATGCACTTACTCCTTATGTGAGATGGATTTAGATCGGAAAGATTAGGAATCTCTTTGTGCCATAACGGCCACGATGATGACTGCCCCTTGGAGCACGTACTGCCAATTGCTTGCTATCGAAAGAAGGTTGAGCGTGTTGCCAATGAGTGCAAGTAACAAAACGCCTAGGAGACTCCCAAGAACGTCTCCTCGGCCACCTGCCAAAGGGGTTCCGCCGACTGCAACCGCTGCGATTGCACTCAGTTCCAGACCAGCACCCATCGTTGGTTGAGCTGAGGTGAGTTGCGCAACCAGAAGAATCGCCGCGATTCCAACGAAGAGACCACTGACGCCATAGACCGCTACCTTCACTAGATCTACTCGTACGCCTGACAGCCGTGCCGCTTGTTTCGATGACCCGATGGCGTAGAGCCATCGGCCAAATTTTGTTCTGCTGAGAAGCACGTATGTGAGTAGAGCAATGACGG
>JBIHZU010000239.1:0-2897 GCA_044240285.1 Candidatus Nanopelagicales bacterium
CGTCACCGAACTCGGCGGACGTACCGAGATGTCTCAGTGGCTAGTCGCGCATGGCCTGCCCTATCGCGACTCGACGGAGAAGGCCTACTCCACCGACGCCAACATCTGGGGCGCGACGCACGAGGCAAAGCGTCTCGAGCAACTCGACGTCTCCATGGAAATCGTTGACCCGATCATGGGCGTGCGCTTCTGGGACCCTTCAGTTTCTATCACCACAGAAGACGTGACTATTCGATTCCACGAGGGTCGTCCAGTTGCCATCAATGGTCGCGAGTTCGCCAGTGCGGTCGACCTCACCAACGAGGCCAACGCCATCGGCGGTCGACACGGCTTGGGCATGGCCGACCAGATCGAGAACCGCATCATCGAGGCCAAGAGCCGTGGTATCTACGAGGCACCGGGCATGGCGTTGCTCTTCATCGCTTATGAGCGTCTCGTTTCGGCGATTCACAATGAAGACACCATCGCGAATTACCACGCGGAAGGCCGTCGGCTCGGCCGGTTGCTCTATGAAGGCCGCTGGCTTGACCCGCAGTCGCTCATGCTGCGCGAGTCACTGCAGCGGTGGGTCGCCTCCGCAGTTACAGGCGAGGTCACTCTGCGTCTGCGTCGTGGCGATGACTACACCGTGATCGACACTCGTGGGCCCTACCTCAGTTATCACCCCGACAAGTTGTCGATGGAACGCACTGAGGACGCTGCATTCGGGCCCACGGACCGCATCGGGCAGTTGACCATGCGCAATCTCGATATCGCAGACACTCGAGCCAAGTTGGAGATTTACGCCAAGCAGGGCATGTTGACTGCAGGTCACGTGCGGCTGGTCGGCGAACTCTCCCCTGGCGGCGCGCAGGCGATTTCGAGTGCCCCGCAGTCCAACGTCGATGCTGAAGAGAGCCTCGATCGGGCCGCCATGGAACAAGGCACTGATTAACACCCCAAGCAGGTAGATGTCTCCTGTTTGTGGGACAGTTCAATATGACATCAACCTCCCGGACAAAGCGCATCCTTGCCTCAGTTGCCATCGTCGGGGTTCTCGTTCCCGCTTCGATCGCTGGTGTATCCATCTCTCAGGCGGCGATTGCGCCTGTAACGGAATGCACGCCCGGGCCGGAGGCCGAATGCGCTGGCGCAGATCTGCGAGGCGCAAACCTCAGTGGACTTGATTTGTCCGGGATTGACCTGTCCGGAGCCAATCTGTCCGGAGCCAATATCTCCGGCGCGAAACTGGTGGACGCGGACCTGTCCGGGGCAAACCTCCGATACGTGAACGCTCGTGGCGCTGCATTCAATGGGGCCAATCTGCAAGACGCAAATCTGGTGAAGGCCAACCTTCGACGCGCTGACTTTAGTCAGAGCTACTACTCCTGCACATCTAGTTATGGTTCTACGTGCTACGGAGCAGACTTGACCAGAGCGGACCTGTATGGCGCAAATCTCAGCTACGCACGCTTAAAGAACGCAACGTTGATCCTCACAATTCTAGATTCGGCCACACTCGTGAAGGCCTCGCTCATCTCGACGTACTTGCTCCTTGCTGACTTCACCGACGCCCGTCTCGATTACGCAAACTTACGAAATTCCAACGCGGATCGTGCCATTTTCACCCGCGCGACACTTATCGGTGCCAACCTCACTGGGTTTACCGCAACCAACGCGCAATTCCGCAGCGCGAACATGAACCGTGCCATTATCCGAGGATTCTACGGATCTTATACGAACTTCAGCTATGCCTACATGGGCGACGCTTTGCTCATCGGCAGCTATTTCCTAAACTCCAATTTGACTGGGGTGCATTTTCTTAATGCCAAGCTCTATAGCAACTCCTTCACAGGTTCCACCTTGCGCGATGTCCGGTGCCCAAACGGCGTAGTGCAGAACGTGGCGTGCCCGCAGCTGTCTGATCCGGCCTAATAGCCCACTACGCTTAAGGGATGGACTACCCCTGGCCTGATCGCGCGTGGCTCAGGGCACTCATGCTCATGGACCTTGAGGGGTCCATCGCGGGCCCGGATGGTCGAAGTGGCTCGCTTAGCGGTCCGGCTGACCGAAGAGTCTTTAGCGCGGTTCGCAGCCATGCCGATGCAGTCATCATTGGGGCCAGCACAATGCGCGCGGAGCGTTATCGACCCATGGTGCCCAAACCTGAGTTTGTCGAGAGCCGCACTGCTGCTGGACTCCAACCCGCATTGCAATTGGTCATCGTCAGCGTGTCCTTGGATCTTCCTTGGGGCGAGGCGGTTTTCGCCGAATCATTTTTTCGCCCCATCGTGGCCACTTGCGAAGCGGCTGACCCGGCCAACGTTGAGTCGGCGCGGGAGCATGCTGAGGTCCTCATCTGCCCCGGCGAGTCCGTGGACCCGGCATGGTTGCTTGCTCAGTTGACGGCGCGAGGGCTTCGTCGCTTCATCTGCGAAGGTGGTCGCAACTTGCTCAATGCGTTTGCCGAGGCTGGTCTCGTCGACGAATGGGACTTGACCCTTGGGCCCTCGGCTGCCGGTGTTGACTTCGAATTGGCTAACACTGCCGATGATGAGGGTTTCCACTTCCTGCGTTATGTGAAAAAGGACAACACATGATCACTTTGAAAGCCCTACATGATCTGGCAGAGCAATTTCCGGAGGCTCTCGCTGCTACGTGCGAGCCGATGCGGGTGGGCGATGACATCTTCGATAGCGAGTCGCGGCCGGCGGTGATGGCCACAGTCAACCTTTCACGTGACTCCACCTATCGAGAGAGCATCGCGACGTCGGCTGCCTCTGCAATTCGGAAGGCGCGGGTCGCTCACGCACAAGGCGCACACATCATCGATATTGGCGCCGAATCGACGACAGCGAAGGCTGTGCGTGTATCGATTGATGAACAGTTGAGCAAACTACTTCCGGTTGTCGAGGCAT
>JBIHZU010000240.1:0-2891 GCA_044240285.1 Candidatus Nanopelagicales bacterium
TGAGCCGCTCCCGCGGCTACCAGTAGCCCATGCCGTGTGGGAGCCACGACCGAGTTTCCAGGTTGCCACGGAGAGTTGGCTCGTTTCCGGGGGACCGCACCACACTGTGCTGACTGCATCCGTGTCCCCAGACACCATAAAGTCCTTCGCCGAAATAGCCGGCGTTGAATTGGTCATGATCAACGAAGGTTCGACGGTCGAATCCATCAAGGATCGACTCCGTTGGGACGCTGCCTATTACCGACTTAAGCAGGGACTATGACCTCAAATTTCTTAGAACGTGATGTCGACTTAGCGGCGGTGCCCTGGAGCCGCCAGGGCGCATATATGGCACTGTCTATGAATTCCCAGACGCGTGATCATCCCGGTCGCGATCACGCGATTGAACAAGGGCTGTACCTCATCGATGTGTCTGGATATCGCCTATGGCGATGGAACGGGGTCTTCCGCATTGTGGGACTAGCGGATGACATCGAAATTCGGCCGGAAGTGGAGTCTGCGACTCCCACGTTTCTCCGCTTCCGTGCAGGAGATGGAATCATCGAGGTGACTTGGGATGGATCGGACACGATTCGATTTCGATCCAGGGATGTTGGCGTCAGGCTCGTACAGGCGGTCCTCGATCCTCTCGACTCAGCTTTGGCCTTTCCAATATCGACATCGGCATGGCGACTTCAGATGGGTGAGGATGCGCACTACGCGCTCACGTGCATTGCCGGAGAGCTTTCTGTAAACGCTCCTCGTGTGCGCACGGGCTCTGGTGACGTCGAGGATCGTAAAGTCATTGATCTACGCCCAACCGGTGCGGAATGGGCTGAGATTTCGCTGACTCAATATCAGACGGGCTATCGCGCCAATCCGAAAATCCGTCCCTTCGATGAGGCGCGAGCTGACACCCTTAAGGAACTCACAACGTGGGCGGCGAAGTTCCCGCCGGTGCCAGCAGATCTACATGCGACCCGCGATTCAGCCATCGCGCTTTTATGGACTAACACCGTTGATGCACGGGGTAACCTGACCCGCCCGGCCGTTCTTATGTCGAAGAACTGGATGCATGCCGTGTGGTCATGGGACAACTGCTTCGTGGCGCTGGGGCTCGCTGATTCTCACCCTGAACTTGCCTGGGATCAATTCATGCTCTTCTTCGACCAGCAGGCGCCAGACGGCATGCTTGCCGACATCATCAACGATTACGGGTGCATGTGGGGCTTTTGTAAGCCACCGGTCCACGGGTGGACTTTGCGCCAACTGATTCAGGCTGGCGCGGTACCCCCGACTGGAATCCGCGAGGTGTATCCGCGATTGTCGGCATGGACAAATTGGTGGCTCATGTTCCGTGACGACGACGGTGATGGGCTCGCAGAGTATTTCCACGGTTGCGACAGTGGGCAAGACAACTCGGCGGCTTTCGATGACACAGGCTTCCCTGCCGTAAGCCCGGACCTCGCAGCATTTCTTGTTGTCCAGATGGACGTCTTGGCAGAACTTGCCAGTGAGTTGGGTCTGGTTGACGAGAGTCGCGAGTGGCGGAAGAGGGCTGATGAACAACTGAACCTATTGCTCGGCCGCTTGTGGATTGACGGATCCTTCGTCGTTCGGCGCGGTGGAGACGGGATGGTCTCCTTGCACAATCAGAGCCAGGTGAACTTCCTGCCGCTGGTGCTGGGAGAACGTTTGCCCGATGCCGTGCGCAGTGCCCTTGCTCTCTCGATTCCGTCGATCATCACCCCCCATGGCATTGCGAGTGAGAGTCCGCAAAGCCCGCGGCACGAGGTGGACGGCTATTGGCGGGGCCCCATCTGGGCCCCGACCACTTACCTAGTCATCGATGGACTTCGTGCGATAGGTGAGTCGAATCTCGCCGAGTCGGTCCGCAGCGGATATCTCAAGACAGTTCAGTCAGGGGGGTTTGCTGAGAACTACGAGGCTACGACTGGCAGTCCGCTGCGAGACCGAGGCTATAGCTGGTCGGCTGCAGTCTTCTTGCGCCTCGCGGGCGAAGCAACGGCGGCTCCTGGGGACTCCAGCGCATGATCTCCAGTCGGGGACTCGCAAAAGGCGTTCGAGAAGTCCACCCAGAGGCCTCTTCGTGGACCGAATTCCGTGACCGGTTCGTTATTGACTTTTTCGTTCAAGTATTAGACCCTGAGACATCATACGTACGATATTCATCCAATGTTTTGCAGGGGAACTCCTGTGAAAAAGCATGTTGTTCAAGACGTCGGTGTACCGGCGGGCACGTCCGTCATATCCATCACAACCTGAGCAGTAAGGAAAGGTGAAGGCATGATCACAAAGAGAAAGCGCCGGCTCCTCGGCGTAGGGACAGGGGTAGCTGCCGCAGCCATGCTGCTTGCCGGATGCGGTGGCGGTTCAAGTTCCCCGAGCAGTTCGAGTTCGCCCACCACAAGCGCACCGCCAGCTCCGACGACGTCCGCGTCGCCCACAAACTCAGCTTCTGGCGAACTCACCATCTGGACAGAGGACTATTACGTCACGATCTTTGAGCCAATCGTAAAGCCATGGGCCGATACCAACGGGATCACCGTGAAGTTCGTGACCAAGGACTTTGGATCGATGGGCGATGAATTCATTGCGGCAGTGCCTGCAGGTGAGGGCCCGGACCTTTTCATCACCCCAACGACCACCTACTCATTCGTTTCTAACGGTGTAGTCGCTCCGGTCGAACTCGGTGATTTGGCGTCGGGTTTCGATGCCGGAGCTATCACAGCCGTGACGCAGGATGGGCAGATTTACGGTGTTCCATTTACAGTGGAAAACATTGCGTTGTACCGCAATACCGATCTCGCTCCAACGGTCCCTGCGACTTTTGACGAGATGATCAAGGCGGGCGACGCCCTGGTGAAGGACGGCAAGGCAAAGTCTGCATT
>JBIHZU010000241.1:0-2874 GCA_044240285.1 Candidatus Nanopelagicales bacterium
TCTGCGCCGTTGGAGTGGCCATCAAGACCGGGTTTGCCGACTAGGAAGCGCAGATTTCGGCCGAGTTCCTCGCCCGTTGCGCGGACAGACTCGCGTACTGCACGCAAGGATTCGGACGGCTCCGCGGTGGCGATCACGCCTGAGACGCCAGTAGGTGCGCGATATTCGCCAAACACTTCACGAAGAATCTCCGACCACTCCCCCGTGGTCACCCCGGCGCGTGCGCATTCGAGCGTGGCAGCGATCAAATTGACGTCACTGGATGCATCCGTGCGCAACTGCGAGATAGCTGCGTCGACGCGCGCTGAGTCTCGCCCATTGCGCCACACCTGTAGGTCTGCAATCGCGATCGCCTCAACCTCAGGGTCGACGGTCTGAATTGCATTGTCGATGTCGGCCAGCAGTGGATTGGGCTCCGTTGTAGTGAAAGCGTTTACGCCGACGATAACGAGATCGCCAGCTTCGACGCGGGCGCGACGCTCGGCGTGCGAGCCCACCATCTGGCCCTTCATGTAGCCACTCTCGACTGCGGCGACAGCACCACCCATGTCGAGCACGCGCTGAATTTCCGCTCGTGACTCGACAACCAGTTCGTTGACCTTTGCTTCGATCACGTGCGAGCCAGCAAAGATGTCGTCGTATTCGAGCAGGTCGCTCTCGTATGCCAGCACCTGCTGCATGCGCAGGGACCACTGCTGATCCCACGGGCGAGGCAGGCCCATGGCCTCGTTCCAAGCGGGCAACTGCACGGCGCGAGCACGCGCGTCCTTGGAGAGCGTGACGGCTAGCATCTCCAAAACGATGCGCTGCACATTGTTTTCTGGCTGCGCTTCAGTGAGCCCAAGTGAATTAACTTGCACGCCATAGCGGAACCGGCGCTGAGCCGCGTCAGTGACTCCGTAGCGCTCACGCGTGAGGTCATCCCACAACTCGACGAATGCGCGCATCTTGCACATCTCTTCGACGAAACGCACGCCGGCATTTACAAAGAACGAGATGCGGCCCACAACTTCACCGAAGCGCTCGGCGGGCACCTGTCCGGAGTCACGCACAGAATCCAGCACCGCAATCGCCGTGCAAATGGCGTAGGCAATCTCCTGCACCGGAGTCGCACCGGCTTCCTGCAGGTGATAACTGCAGATGTTGATCGGATTCCACTTAGGAATGTTGTTGACAGTGTAGGAGATCATGTCGGTGATCAACCGAAGCGAAGGCCCGGGTGGGAACACATAGGTGCCACGCGAAAGGTATTCCTTGATGATGTCGTTCTGCGTCGTGCCCTGGAGCGCACTGACATCGGCTCCCTGCTCTTCTGCGGCAGTGACATACAGAGCGAGCAGCCACATTGCGGTGGCGTTAATCGTCATCGACGTGTTCATCTCGTCGAGCGGGATGCCATCAAACAGTCGACGCATATCGCCGATGTGCGTGACGGGCACGCCCACCTTGCCCACTTCGCCACGTGCCATCACGCTGTCGGGGTCGTAGCCGGTCTGAGTCGGCAGGTCGAAAGCTATGGACAGGCCCGTCTGGCCCTTGGCCAGGTTGCGGCGATAGAGCGCGTTGGACTCAGCGGGCGAGGAGTGGCCGGCATAGGTGCGCATCAGCCACGGGCGATCCTTCGTCATAGCCTCTGAGGGTACGCCATTTGCGTGAACGAGCGTTAGCGGATCTACCTGCGGATGCGGGAGATGTCTCAGTGCTGCACGCTAATGCCGTGTCAATGTCCAACTCCGCGTCGTTCATGGTCGGGCCTTTCATCGCGATCCTGGCCATCGGAATTCTCGTGTTGATCCTGCGCTGGGCCTTTGGCCGCCGCACCTCGGTCGTAGCAGCCCCAGCCCAACCGGGCCCCGAGAGCGACTACGGCATGCTCGTCGTGGTCTCAAAGCCAGGTTCCTACGTCGAGGGCGAGCTCCAAAGACGCACGCTTGAGGGTGCCGGCATTCGCGCAACCCTCGCCCAGACCCTCGATGGGCCACGTGTGATGGTGTGGCCGGCTGACGAAAGCAAGGCCCGATCAGTACTCAACGGCAAGGGCTGAGATCTAGCGTTGTGCCGGAATAGTTCTGGTGCTGCTCGATTCGCTCGTGGGCCGGAATAGTCCGGAAGGGACGTAAAGGCCGAAGGACTAAATCCTGGAGGGATTTACGTCCGGCAGGCCCAAGTCCCTGGAGGAGCTATTCCGGCACAACATCTTGTGCTCTGTCGGCCGAAAAATTCCTCAAAAGATTTGTGCACAAGTACTTGACTGTCGTACGCCAGTACTATTATAATGTGGGGATGTAAATAGCTTCTTGATTGGTCGCAGCCGTTGGGCTGGGCAGTAGGAATCGAGGAGCCCCGGGGCGGCAAGTCTCGGGTGAGTGGAGTCGGGGCCGCAAGGTTTTTGCGGGTGCGCCGGCGGGTTGATGTGCAGTGTCCATCCCACTCGTCTGGAGTCCCATGACCATCACCGTTACGCGCAGTTGGGCAGCAGATGAAGCTGTCGCGGCTGAGGTCGCGGGTCTGCGGTCGAGTCTGACGGCATCGCGTGTAGTTCTCGAAAGCGCCGTGCAGCGCATGGTGGCTTCGGTGAGTGGTGATGACTTGGGGTGGGCTGCTGATGATGAAATTGCCGAGACACTGCTGGTCTTAGTCGATCTGACACGTCGTCTGGACGCGCTTAAAGGCGATGTGGCTACTCGTGTCGCGGGTGGCAACACGTTTGCCGAGGCAGGGTTCCGCTCGGCATCTGCATGGTTGCGTTCGCGGACGAATGAGTCTTTCGCGAGTGTGAAGCGCACGCTCGAGGCAGGTGACTGGCTCGGTGCCGTGCCCGTGATGGGTGCCGCCTGGCGTGAGGGCTCAGTGTCGCGTGCACATGTCGCAGCG
>JBIHZU010000242.1:0-2869 GCA_044240285.1 Candidatus Nanopelagicales bacterium
CAAGCCCCTCTTCGGTTGGCGCGTCCTCGTTCCGCGCACTCAAGATCAGCCACGTCTTCTCACCGACCGACTCCGTGGGTTTGGCGCGATTCCAGTTGAGGTCCCAACTATTTCGGTTGAGCCTCCTCGCACTCCCCACCAGATGGAGCGCGCCGTGCATGGACTTGTCTCCGGTCGCTACGAGTGGATCGGCTTCACGAGTGTCAACGCAGTCCGTGCCGTACGCGAGAAGTTGGAGCAGTACGGTCTCGACGCCCGTTCATTCGCTGGCTTGAAGGTCGCTGCCGTGGGCGAAGGAACTGCACAGGCACTGATCAATTTTGGTGTGCGTCCCGACCTAGTTCCCGTCACTGATCAGACGAGTCACGCGCTGCTTGAAGAATGGCCGCCCTACGACGACCTGCTTGACCCGATCAATCGGGTGTTCCTACCTCGTGCCGACATCGCGACCGAGACTCTCGCGGCGGGATTGGCTGAGCTCGGCTGGGAAGTAGAAGACGTCACTGCGTACCGCACTGTTCGTGCTGCTCCGCCCCCCGCCGAGACCCGCGAGGCGATTAAGTCCGGTGGTTTCGACGCGGTGCTCTTCACGTCGAGCAGCACCGTGCGCAACCTCGTAGGAATCGCAGGCAAGCCGCACGCGACCACAGTGGTCGCGTGCATCGGACCGCAGACCGCCAAGACAGCGGAAGAGCACGGCCTGCGTGTGGATGTTCTCGCAGAGGATTCCACTCCCGAGGCATTAGCCGTCGCGCTTGCCGCACATGGAGAGTCGCTGCGGGTCGCAGCTGCCGAAAGCGGAGAGCATGTCTGGCGTCCCAGCCGACGTCGAACGGCGGCTCGTCGTAAGGCCACGTGATGGACACTGTTGTTCACGTGCTCCGTCACGGTGAGGTGCACAATCCGACGAAGGTGCTCTATGGGCGCCTGCCCGACTTCCATCTTTCCGAACGCGGTCAGGCCATGGCGGCCCGGGTGGCCGATTATCTGACCGGCCACGACATCGCCGCGGTGATCGCTTCGCCTCTTGAACGTGCTCAAGAGACGGCTGGGCCCATTGCCAGCGCGCATCAAGTGCCCATCGGAGTAGATGATCGACTCATCGAAGCGGGCAATGTGTTTGAAGGGCAGCGAGTGAGCGTGGGTGATGGGGTGTTGCGTAGGCCTTCGGCATGGCGTCATCTCTATGACCCGTTCACGCCTTCGTGGGGAGAGCCCTATAACGAGATCGCCCGTCGCATGCGCGATGCCGTGGTATCAGCGCGCGATACCCATCGAGGTCGCGAGTCTGTTCTCGTGAGTCACCAGCTCCCGGTCTGGATTGCTCGGCTGTCGGCAGAGAGTCGCCGGCTCTGGCACAACCCGCAATATCGCCAGTGTGCTCTAGCCTCACTGACCACGTTCACTTTTGATGACACCCGACTTGTCGCTATCAGTTACACCGAGCCGGCGAGGGATCTGCTGACCGCGGATGATCTGACGGCGCGAGGGGCCTGAGGCCCCAGTGCGCACACGTGCCATCTTTGCTGCGCTGCTGACGTCGCTCGTTGTCGTACTTTCTGCATGCGGTGGTGGGGGAGCCACTAATGCGACCGCGGGGCAAGGTTTCGTAGCGGGAGATGGCTCGATTGTGTTGCTTGATCCGAACCAGCGCGTAGCCGCACCAGATTTCACCGGCACAACTTTGACTGACGAGAATTTTGCACTCGCGGACCACCGCGGCGAAGTTATCGCGATTAACGTCTGGGCCTCCTGGTGTGGCCCTTGTCGCGCCGAGGCCCCAGCGCTCGAGGCAGTGTGGACCCAGAATCGCGCGGCCGGTTTCTTAATGCTCGGATTAGACACACGCGATTCGCTTGCGGCTGCGCAGGGATTCGTCAAAACCTACGGGATCACGTTCCCTTCTGTCGTCGACACCGATGGCCAGATTCAGTTGCTCTTTGGTGATTCGCTACCACCGCAGGCGATTCCCTCAACTGTGATTGTGGACAAGCAGGGGCGTGTTGCAGCTCGAATTCTTGGACCCACTTCCCAATCCACCTTGCAGGGATTAATTGACTCGTTGCTCGCGGAATCGTCGTGATCACCGACACCGTGATGAGCGGATCACTGCTTCTCGCTCTCCCACTCGCGGTAGTCGCCGGATTGCTTTCATTCCTAAGCCCGTGTGTTCTGCCCCTCGCGCCCGGATACCTGTCGTATGTCACCGGACTGACGGGTGCGGAAATTGCAGAAGGTGCCAAGAAGTCACGCGTACTTTTGGGACGCGCGCTGTTCGTCCTGGGGTTCTCTGTGCTCTTCGTCTCTTATGGGGTTGCATTCGGTGAATTGGGCCAAGCCCTATTGAAGTGGCAGGACGTCATTACCCGTGTGCTTGGCGTGCTTGTGATTTTTATGGGTCTTGTCTTTGTGGGACTGATTCCCGGAATGCAACGTGAGTGGCGCTCCCACCGAGTCGCGACCTTCGGGCTATGGAGTGCGCCCTTGTTGGGCATACTCTTTGGTCTGGGTTGGACCCCCTGCATTGGCCCGACCTTGGCAGCGGTGCAGACACTTGCATTCACGGAAGCGAGTGCGCTTCGCGGAGCAATTTTGTCGCTGGCCTATTGCATCGGTCTTGGCGTGCCATTCATCCTGCTCGGACTATTGTTTTCCCGCGTCGGCGGAACGCTTAGTTGGGTTAAACGCCACTATGCAGTGATCATGAGGGTGGGCGGTGCGCTCCTAGTCGTGATCGGGATCCTGCTGGTGACGGGCCTTTGGAATGACCTCACGATTTGGATGCGCACCTTGGTGCCTGGATTTGAGACGGTGGTGTGATGTCAGACCTCGCCTCGGATCTATCCACGCAGCCCGCTGCGCCTCCGCC
>JBIHZU010000243.1:0-2867 GCA_044240285.1 Candidatus Nanopelagicales bacterium
GTGCGTAGACTCCTCCGGTGGCATCTAGGAGGTGGCTGTGACCTCGAACAAGAGGGCGAAGGACTTGGCGCGCGCCAAGGCAGATCGGCAGGCGGATCGTCGCGCGAACCGGGCGAAGCGTCAACGGGTCATCAATCGCATCGTGGCGGTCGCTGCTGTTGTGGTCATCGCGGGCGGCGGCATCACGTGGTGGGCGCTGAGCAATTCGGGCGGCTCGTCCGACGGCGGCAACACCACGCCCACTCCTCAGCCCACCCAAACAACAGGTGGTCCAACACCGTCTCCCACGGCGCAACCCGATCCCGACTGTACCGAAGCCCCGGCCGTGCGCACGGACGACAAGTCATTCACTGAGCCCGGCGACGCAGGCATCAAGCCCAAGACCACGTACAGCCTGGTTCTCTCCACTAACTGCGGTGACGTGACGATCGAGACCTATCCCGATAAGGCGCCGCAGACGGTCAACTCGATGCTCTTCTTGACCCAGCAGAAGTACTTCGACTTGACCAAGTGCCACCGCCTCACCACTGGCGGGATCTTCGTCTTGCAGTGTGGCGATCCCAAGGCGGTCGGCAGCGGCGGTCCGGGCTACCAAGTCCCCGACGAGAATCTTCCAGCGAATGGCGCCAACAACTACCCCAAGGGCACGGTCGCCATGGCGAATTCAGGACCCAACACCAACGGGAGCCAGTTCTTCATCGTCTATGCCGACACCACATTGCCGCCCAACTACACCATTTGGGGCAAGGTGACTTCCGGCTTGGACGTGATTGAAGGAATCGCTCAGGTGGGCACCGAAACTGGCATGGGGGACGGCGCTCCCTTGCAGACCACGGTTATCGAGACAGCCAAAGTGAAGTCCGCTCCAGCGGCCTGAAATAGTTATGGATAAGGGAGTCTCAATGACGGCGACACCGGTGGGCATCACCCCCGCAATGCTTGCGCCTGCGCGGACGTCTGACGCACGACGCTTCGGCCGGGTTGAGCCCGATGGCACCGTCTACCTCATCCGTGGCACAGAGGAGGTCCGAGTAGGGCAGTGGGTCGCGGGTACCCCCGAGCAGGGCCTCACGTTTTACGCCCGTCGCTATGACGACCTCATGGTCGAAATCGATCTGCTGGCACGACGACTGCGAGAAGGGCGCGGCTCAACGGAAGACGCGCAAGCGTTGATCGCTAAGGCCAAGTCCGCCCTAGAGACGCCCGACTTCGTCGGTGACTGCGAGGCACTCACTCGTCGCTGCGACGAACTCTCCGCTTCGATTGAGACTCGGCGACTTGCAGCACAAGCCGAAAAGGCTGCCCGGAAGGCAGAGGCTGCGTCCCGCCGCACCGCCATCGTCGTAGAGGCCGAATCCCTCGCCGACGTCACCAATTGGAAAGTGGCGGGCGATCGCCTCCGCGATCTCCTTGAAGAGTGGAAAACAGCGCCGCACGGCGATAAGGGTCCAGAGCAAGCGCTGTGGAAGCGCTTTAGTGCTGCTCGTAGCAATTTCGAGCGACGCCGCAAGCAGCACTTCTCGCAGGTCGACGCCGAACGCAAGGAGGCAACTTCCGCGAAGGAGTCGATCATCGCCGAAGCGGAGAAGCTCGCCACCTCCACCGATTGGGTCAATGGCGCAAAGGCCTTTCGTACTCTCATCGATCGTTGGAAGGTTGCGCCCCGAGCCCAGCGCTCAGCAGATGATCGCCTCTGGGCTCGGTTCAAGGCCGCCCAGGATGCCTTTTTTGATGCGAAGAACGCCGCAGCCGCTGAAGCCGAGGAGGCTCTGCGGCCCAACGTGGAGGCCAAGGCGGCCTTGGCGGCCGAAGCTGAGGCTCTTTTGCCCATTACCGACGCCAAGGCTGCGAAGGCAGCCCTGCGTTCCATCCAGACACGCTGGGATGCCGTCGGCGACGTTCCTGGTGCCGAGCGCGAGCGCGTAGAGGGCCGACTGCGCAAGGTGGAAGAAGCGCTGCGCGCCCTCGAAGCCGACCGCTGGAAGAAGGACAACCCTGAGGCCCGCGCCCGGGCGGAAGCTACCGTGGCTGCGTTCCAGATCTCGGTCGACAAGATCTCGAAGGACCTCGACAGCGCGCGAGCTAAGGACAACACGGCTGAAGTGAACAAGGCAGAGAAGGCGCTGGCTTCTGCGCAGCCTCTCCTCGACGCCGCGAAGCGTGCACTCGAAGAATTCGGCGGCTGATCACACGCGATAGACGTCGTACACGCCTTCGATGGTGCGCACGGCCTTAAGCACCGACCCGAGGTGTAACGGGTCGGCCATTTCGAAAGTAAATCGTGAGAGTGCAATGCGGTCCCTAGTCGTAGACACCGAGGCACTGAGAATGTTGACGTGCTGGTCGGACAAGGTGCGGGTGACGTCGGAAAGCAGCCGAGCGCGATCTAGAGCCTCCACCTGAATATTGACCAAGAACACGCTCGACGAAGTGGGCGCCCACTGCACACGGACAAATCTTTCGGGTTGGGTCTCCAAACTTGGAACGTTTACGCAGTCCGCCCGGTGGACAGAAACGCCCGACGCTCGAGTCACGAAGCCGAGAATCTCGTCACCGGGCACCGGAGTGCAGCACTTTGCCAGTTTGACCCAGACATCAGCCGTGCCCACGACGGTCACGCCCGGGTCACCAGAGGCAGACTTGCGGGAAACATGAGCACGACCCGGCGTAAAGGTTTCCGCCGCATCATCAGAGGCGCCCTCTACTCCCCCGGCAGCATCCACGAGTCGCTGCACAATCGTCGTGGCAGATATTCGACCATCACCTACCGACGCATAAAGAGCCGTAATGTCGGATTGATGAAGTTCAGCTGCGATGCCCTGCATAGCCTGATTGGTCATTAGCCGCTGGAGTGGGAGGCCTTGCTT
>JBIHZU010000244.1:0-2863 GCA_044240285.1 Candidatus Nanopelagicales bacterium
GATTGTGCCCGCGCGCTTTGACAACCGGACTTCTTCGCCACCCTTCATCATCTTGACTAACTGACCAATAAGAACTTCCACATTGGTATCCATGTCATCTCCGGCACATGCCGAAACAGCCCGTAGTCGGTTTACGTAGCCATGGTGATCTGCCCCGAGAAGATAGATCAACACATCGAATCCACGATTGCGCTTGTCGACGTAATACGCCGTGTCAGAAGCGAAATACGTGAGTTCGCCATCCTGCTTGATGAGGACGCGATCCTTGTCATCCCCGAAGTCCGTGGTGCGCAACCACACCGCATTGTCCTGCTCGTAGACGTGGCCCTGCGCTCGAAGGCGATCAAGACCGCGCTCCACTGCTCCGTTGGAGTGCAGATCGCGCTCAGACGTCCACACATCGAAGTGGGTGCGGAAGATCTTCAAGACGGCCTGCTGTTGCGCGAGTTGCCGCTGATAAGCAAGTTCGCGAAATTCGAGTTGTTGCGCAGCTGGCGCCAACCCAAGAATCTCCGGATGCTCAGCAATCAATTCAGCAGCTAGGTCCACCACATAGGCACCGTGGTAGCCATCCTGCGGGATTGGCTGGCCATTCGCGGCTGCCATGACCGATTGCCCAAAGCGTTCGATCTGAACACCTCGATCGTTGACATAGAACTCGGTGGCCACTTTGGCGCCCGCGGCCACGAGCACCCGGGCGAGCGCATCGCCCACAGCAGCCCAGCGGGTATGCCCCAGGTGTAGCGGGCCCGTGGGATTGGCCGAGATGAACTCCACGTTGAAGGACTGGCCTGTCAACGTGGTCACCGTGCCGTAAGAATCGGCCGCCTCGACGATGCGACGGGCAGTTTCGCCCTGGGTCGCGGAGTCCAGCCGGATATTGATGAAGCCTGGCTTGACCGCCTCTGCACTGCTGATTCCGGGGGTAGACGCCAGGCGTTCAGCGATGGCCTCGGCCAGAACTAAAGGGGGCTGACCGGCCTGTTTGGCCAAAGTCAAGGCAATATTTGTGGCGTAATCACCGTGCTCACGGGACTTCGGACGCTCCATCCGCACCTCATTGGGGACCCCCGCAGCGATGGATCCCTCATGGATCAGGGCGGTTACGGCCGCGAGGGCCGCAGAGCTGAGTTCCTCCGGTGTCATCCCAGAAGAGTAGCGATTGTCCCCACGGGGGCCTTCGGCGTGCTAGCGTTCTCGTGGCAGTGCTGCACAAGGACCACCGTTTCCCATGCCCGCCGACACCAGTCGACGGGCATTTTGCTTCAAAAGCAGGAACGAAGGCTCGCACCACCGCTGCGCCGGGCAACCGCACGGCGATCGTTCATGCTAGGAGAAGCAACACATGGCACAGGGAACAGTGAAGTGGTTCAACGCGGAAAAGGGCTTCGGCTTCATCGCTCAGGCCGACGGTGGCGCAGACGTATTCGTCCACTACTCCGCAATTCAGTCCGATGGATACCGTTCGCTTGACGAGAACCAGCTCGTGGAGTTCGACATCGTCCAGGGACCCAAGGGACCGCAGGCCGACAACGTCCGGATTGTCTGATCTTTCCGACAACTTGATCAATCGATCTGAGTCACGAAGCCCCGGTGCGCAAGCGCCGGGGCTTCGTGCTGTTTCTGGCACAACGAATCCCCTCCCACTCGGCACCAAGCACAATTCCCATCGCACTGAGGTAGAGCCACAGCAGCAAAACGGCCACACCACCGAGTAAGGCGACTGCGACATCCAATGTCGACGAGTACGACACGTAGACGTTCAACCCCAGAGTCATCAGTATTAGCCACGCCGTCACGACAGCAGCGCCCGGCGACCACCACGTGAGTGCGCTCCGCTGAAACGGCCCGAGGTGGTAGATCGTGCGCAGCAGAGCGTAGACGAGAACGAGGACCAACAACCAGAGAAGCGGGCCCGAGAGAAGGGTCCGTACGACTCCTTCGACGTGCAATGCATTAAGAACCACGGGTACGACGGTGAGCAGCACCACCAGAATCAACATGACGATGATCCCCAGCAGGATCACCAGAACTGACAGCGCTCGAAGAGCAAGCCCTCGCCGCGAGTGCGGGTGTTCGAAGGCGACATCGAGAATCTGCCGAGTGGCTGTCACAATGCGCGTCGAACCGAAAACCGCGACGGCAATGCCGACAGCTCCAGCCACGGTCAATCCAGTAGTCGAAGTACTTTTTGCCAATGAAATCAGCTGGTCGGCGAACGGCTCAAGGATGCTCGCGGAGGGGAATTGCGCAATGAGCTCTTGCATCGCCTGCTCAAGCCGAGCGGGGTCAATGACTAGACCAGCAAGTGCGCCGAATGCCACGATCAACGGTGTGATCGCCAGAGCGGTGAAGAACGCAAGACCACCGGCGAGGACCGAACCGTGATGGCGGCCGTACCGCGAGACCACACCTAGTCCAAGATCAGCGACACGGCCCACCCAGGTAGCGCGACCACCGAGTCTGCGTACGACCTTGACCGAAAATCCCGCACTGCCCTCGCGCACGCACAGCAGTTCATCGCTCTGCGGTTGCTCTGTGGCCATTTAGGCATCGTGCCAGCATGCATCACACGACTGTTAGCCTGTACCGACCTTTGAGCCCCCGTAGCTCAGGGGATAGAGCGGTGCCCTCCGGAGGCACAAGCGCAGGTTCGAATCCTGCCGGGGGCACAGCCGTGTTGATGACTAGCAGGAGGAGCGTTGTGCGCAAGTCAAGAATTGTGCTCGCGGTAGTTGCCTTGAGCCTGCCCGTTCTCGCGCTCAGTGCATGCGGCAGCAGCAGTGGGGATGCCACCAGCAGTATGCCCGCACCCACGACTTCCGCATCGAGCTCTTCTGCGAGCTCCTCGACGCCGACGAGT
>JBIHZU010000035.1:0-10127 GCA_044240285.1 Candidatus Nanopelagicales bacterium
GTTGGATCACGTCTTCCCTCGTTGGCTCCCCGATGTAGATCCCGAAGTCCTCATGGCGACCTACCGCGAGCGCTATGTCACCCACGTGATTCCGTTTACCAAGGTCCTTCCGGGGGCTCGGGAGGCCATCGCGGCGGTCCATGACCTAGGGGGCCGGGTTCTCGTTATCTCGGCCAAACGAGGCGATCATGTAGAAGGAGTACTAGCTGCCGGAGGCCTACCTGCCGATTTGGTGGTGGGCAGCCGCTTTGCGGAGGCCAAGGGGGCCACGCTGCTCGAGGAGGGTGCTTGGGCCTACGTGGGGGACCATCCGGGCGATGTCGTGGCGGCGCGGCACGCTGGAGCCCTCGCAGTAGCCGTGCCCACCGGTCCGACTACTGCCGAAGAACTGTGGGCTGCTGGGGCCGATGTGGTCCTCCCCGGCATCTGGGCGTTCCCGGATTGGCTCCATGAGGCCTTGGGCCGATACCCTGAACCCTCTTAGGAGCAGTAGCGAATTGGGGTGACGGACGTGCCTACCGGCAAAGTGAAATGGTACGACGACGAGAAGGGCTTCGGCTTTCTCGCGTCCGACGACGGTGAGGACGTCTTCCTGCATGCCTCCGTGCTGCCAGCTGGATCGACGACGATCAAGCCGGGCACCCGAGTGGAGTTCGGCGTTGTCGACGGTCGCCGTGGCAAGCAGGCCCTTTCCCTCACCGTGCTCGAGGCGCCGCCGTCGCTCACGAAGAGCAGCCGCAAACCGGCCGATGACATGGCCGTCGTGCTTGAGGATCTGATCAAAATGCTCGATTCGGTCTCCAATGACATGCGCCGCGGCCGCTACCCAGTCGATGCCAAAGCCAGCAAGGTTGCCGCGGTGCTCCGTGCGGTAGCAGACAATCTCGAGCCGTAGATGACTGTTGTAGTTCTTGACGCCATTGCCGCTGCAGCGATCGACCTCGCACGCGAAGCCGCCGAAACCGATGCACCGGAGGGCACCGTCGGTGCGCACCTAACAGTGGTTGCCGACGCCGAAGGCGTGGTGTCGCATCAGTTCGAATGTTTGTCGTCGGCATATCCGGGGTGGCGCTGGTCGGTAACTCTTGTTCGCGCAACGGATGCGTCTGAGATCACCATCGCTGAGGTGCTGCTGATGCCGGGTCCTGAGAGTCTTGTTGCGCCCGCATGGGTGCCGTGGGCCGATCGAGTTCTCCCCGGTGATCTAGGTGTGGGTGACGTATTGCCCCATCGGCTCGCCGATCCTGCGCTCGTGCCGGGTTACACAAATCTTGACGATCTCGAAGGCGTTTCCTCCCAATCGCCGTTGCAGCCGAGCCAGTGGGAGTTGGGTCTTGGGCGCGCGCGAGTGCTGTCGGCGGACGCGCTTTTGGAAGCGGCCAATCGTTGGGCCGAAGGTGATCGTGGCTCGCAGTCATCCATGGCAATCTCCGCACCCGGTGCCTGCTCGTCGTGCGGCTACCTTGTCACCATTGGCGGACCGCTCGGCCAGGCCTTCGGTTTGTGTGCGCAGGAGCTGTCACCGGCCGACGGCCAGGTTGTCGCGCTCGACTTCGGTTGCGGTGCTCACTCGGAGGCAACGGCGATCGAGCCCGAGCCAGAGGAACTTCGAGTTGATCTCGACCTCGTCGATTTGCGTACCTACGAGCCCCCAGTCATCGAAGAGCCAGTTGTTGAAGAGCCAGTTGTTGAAGAGCCAGTTGTTGAAGAGCCAGTTGTTGAAGAGCCAGTTGCCGAAGAATCAGTAATCAATGAGCTGGTGGTTGAAGAGCCAGTGGTCGAGGCGATTGAAGCAACCGAAGCAGCAGAAGTCGCGGAAGAAGACTCCGCCAATCCCGAAAGCAAGTAGTCGGCATGAACGCCCGCACGCGTCGCCTTGTCACGATTGTGGTGCTCGTGGGACTCGTTGGTTCACTGATGGTCGCCGCGATTATTGGTCGGTGAGAATCAGCGCGTCTCGGGAAAGCCGAGATTGATTGATGAAGTAGCCGGATCTGGCCATCGTGATGTGACTGTTTTGGTGCGTGTGTAGAAATCGACTCCGGCTGGCCCATAAATGTTGCTGTCTCCGAAGATAGATGACTTCCAACCGCCGAAGCTGTAGTAGGCGACCGGCACAGGAATCGGGACGTTGATGCCGACCATCCCCACGTTGATCTCGAATTGGAATTGACGCGCGGCGCCACCGTCGCGGGTGAAGATCGCTGTGCCGTTGCCGTACTGGTGCTCGTTGATCAATGCGACGGCCTCATCGAAAGTTGCAACACGAATGACTCCGAGTACTGGACCAAAAATTTCTTCTTGGTACACCTTCATGTCGGGCTTGAGGTTATCGATTAGTGAGACGCCGATGAAGAACCCATCAGCGGGCAGATCTGCTGTGCGACCGTCGACAACTACTGTTGCTCCTTCACCAGGTGCGCCTTCGAGGTAGCCCGCGACCTTGTCGCGATGCTCTGCGGTGATAACCGGACCCATCTCGTTGTTCGGGTCTGTACCGGGACCCACTTTGATCGCAGGCAGTCGCTTGGCGATCGCAGCCACTAGTGGGTCACCTACGTCACCCACGGCCACTACCACCGAGATCGCCATGCAACGCTCGCCGGCCGATCCGTACGCTGCCGACACAGCGGCATCTGCCGCCATCTCGATGTCGGCATCTGGCAATACGACCATGTGGTTCTTGGCTCCACCGAGCGCTTGGACTCGCTTGCCGTTTGCTGTGCCCGTCGTGTAGATGTACTTCGCAATAGGAGTCGAGCCAACGAATGACACCGCCGCGATATCGGGATGCTGAAGAATTCGATCAACGGCCACCTTGTCGCCTTGCACGACATTAAATACGCCATCGGGAACTCCGGCTTTAGCAAGAAGTTCGGCCAGATAGAGCGAAATTGACGGATCCTTCTCGCTGGGCTTGAGAATAAATGAGTTGCCGGTAGCAATGGCATTGGCGAACATCCACATGGGGACCATCGCCGGAAAGTTGAACGGCGTGATGCCGGCAACCACACCTAGCGGCTGGCGGATCGAGTAGACATCGACACCGGTTGACACTGACTCCGAGTAGCCGCCTTTGAGCATCGCAGGGATCCCACAAGCGAACTCAACGTTCTCGAGGCCGCGTGCGAGTTCGCCCGCGGCATCAGAAGGCACCTTGCCGTGTTCGCGAGAAATAAGCTCACTAATAAAGGTGCGGTTCTCGTTGACCAATTGACGAAAATTGAACATGACTTCAGCGCGCCGAGACAGGCTGGTGGAGCGCCATGCCGGGAACGCATTCTTGGCAGCGGTGACTGCAGCATCAACCTCTGCTGAGGATGCGAGACCCACGTGGGCAGTCACCGCACCGGTTGCTGGGTTGTATACAGGCGATGTCCGGCCGGACTCAGATGCGACGAGGCGTCCATTAATCCAGTGATCAATACTGCTCACGAAAAGAGCCCTTCGAGTGTTGTTAGTTGGGTGATTGAGTGTGTGGTCCACGTCGTTTGCGTGCGGCGAAGACCCACACGCCAAGTAGGCCGCCGACGGCGCTCGCGCCGGCGACCCATAGCCACCAGCCGTTAGTGTCATCTCGCCAAAAATCGTTGAGTAGCAGAACAGCGAAGGCCACGGCGAAGGCCGCGGTGCCAACACAAAACGCAAGGAACCCGCTCACGCTCCCAACCTACCGCGCAGGCTCCGTGTACGCCCTAAGACCCGCATGCTCTCAGAGGGTTAGATGGCGTCTGCCGAGTAGGAGCGACGGCGGTCCGCGATACTAAATGGGTGGTCGTCTGCAAAACCAGCGATAGCGACTGCGCCGAAGTTCATGTGTCCGAATGGCAGTGGATGTACCTCGTGGCCAACTTGTTCGAAACTAGAGATTCGCTCTGGGGCCATACCCGCTTCACACAGCAGGTCGCCATCTTGCAGCCGCCATCGGGGTGAATCGATCGCGGCTCCGATTTCATTCCCGTGGGCGAGGATGTCGTCAATGACCTGCGCGAGAACCTGCACCTGCGCGTCTGCGCCGGGAGTAGCGAGAGCGATAACAACTTCTGGCGTCTCAAGAATCATGGGCGACAGGGTGTGTATCGGTCGACGGTCTTCTGAGAGGGGTGCGAGGTCGGCACCTTTGAGTCGGTTATTGACGAAGAAGCCAAGTTCTGGAATGTATTCAAAGCAACCGAACTCTTGATAGATGCTGACCAGAAGTGAGATCACGTTTTGCTCTGCGTCGACACACGTGACGGCGGCTGTGTGATTGCCGCCAGTGGCGCTGCTAGCCCGAGTAACGCGCTGCCCCGTCGGTGCGACTGTGGTGGCCAACAGTTGGTCAACGGGAGTCGTCATGACGAGTTCTCGTGACTGGAAAGCGTTCCCCATTGCCTCCACGAGAAGTGACTCTCGTGGCACGTGCGCCGGCACGTCTTGCATCGACACGAGTGCCATCACGCCGAGGATCGCCTGTGACACGGGTGGCTGCACCGTGAGTCGAGCAGCACCAAGCTGCACGCTCACCGGTTCTGGCGAGGGCGTGACGTGGCTCGATAGATCCTCTGCCGACATCAGCGATCCACGAGCCCGAAGGGCGGTGACCAATTGACGCGATGTGTTTCCTTGATAGAACTCCGTTGCTCCACCATCGGCCAACCGCCTCAACGTGTGCGCCAGAGGGTCATTCCTGAGAACGTCACCGGCTTGCAAGCAAGAGACTGGCCACGTCGACTTTGAGAGTAATTCCTGATTACGAACTGTCGCGGCCGCGAGTTCCTCAGATGCAGGAAACCCTTGCTCCGCAAGAGTGATTGCGGCGGTGAGGAGCATGGACCAAGGAAGGCGCCCAAACTGTTCGTGCATGGCGAATAATGCATGGACTGCCCCGGGAACGGTCGCGGTGACAGCGCCGTTCGCTGCCACCGGCGGACACCACAGAAGCGGCGCTGATCCGCTCCCGTTAAAGGCGGTGACTCCGTTGGGATTGCGCGCAAGGATCATGGCATCGCCGCCAAGCGAACAGGCTTGTGGAAGCGTCACCATAAGCGCGAAGGAAGCAGCAACAGCCGCATCAGCAGCGGATCCACCGAGGCGCAGTGCGGCCAGGCCTGCTTCCACGGCGAGTGGATGACCAGCGGCTACAGCACCAACATTTCCGAAATCAACAGGTCGATCACCCTGCGTCATGAACCCTATGATCGGGCCACCTCTTCAGCGAGAAGCGCGGTGCGCAGATCAAGCAGATCGTCTGGGTTAGCCAAGCTGACCTTGAGCACCGACTCAATCTTTCGTAAGCGCATTTTTATTGAATTCGGATGTAGGTACAGGCTCTTCGCTGTGGCTGCGACGCTGCACTGATGTGCGAAGAATGTTCGCAGGGTCTCCACAAGAGCCGCCGAACGCAGCTGATCGTAATTTTGCAAAGGGCTGAGGCGACTTTGCGCAAAAGCTGAGATCTGCATTGGGTCGTCTAGTTGCAGGAGCAGGCCCAACACGCCCAGGTCCTCAAGGGCTACCGTCAGCGCCCCCCCGCTACGAGAAACCATCAGCGAATGTGCGCCGCGCTCCATCCGAATAGTGCTGCCGACTTCCTTGAGTTCAACGGCTCTAGATCCGACGACAGCTCGCAATGTCGGGGTGCCGATCGCCTTGGCAACCGAGGAACGGATACGTTCGATTTCTGCCTGTGGGTTGGTTGATGATGACTCTGCGATCAGGACAATGAGGTATGGGTCGCGGACCGCGATTACGGGGCGAGGCGTGATGTTGCGGACGGCCGCCTGTGCGGCTGCCTTCGCTTTGCGAGCCACCTGTGCCGCAGACTTGCCAGGGGCCTCACGATCTGTGCCCAAATGTATGACGCCTACGAATTGGGGTCGGCTGAGATCATGGCCGAGGTTGGACGCTCTCCCGGGCAGCGATTCGAATGTACTGGGATGGTCATTGAGTAGTACGTCAATCACTTCGCCTTGAAGGCGCCATTCGATGTCTCGAGCAGATCGTAGAGCAATGATTTCGAGCGCTGCGATGACCGAAGCGTTCTCGATGGCTCGTCGATCGAGTTGCGAGAGCTCATGCAGGTGCCCGTTGATCCAGAGGCGGGCGATGACTTCCCCGGCGAAGCGAATGGGGCTGAGAATCCATGCCGAGTCGTCATCACCTCGAATATGCAGCATGTCCCCATGCGTCTCAAGGCGCTCCGCGGCAGCTGGAAGCGGCAACATCGAAGGACGCGCGCCAAGTGGGGAGACCATCTGACCGAATTCGTCGTCAATGAAGACCTGGCGATTGAGCAATGTGCTCAATGATTCTGTCAGTCCGTCAATTCCTGTCGCTCCGATGGCGACCTCGTTCATACGTTTATGGATCTCGTCAGACTTCTGGAGAAGCGCACTTTGCTCACGTAGCGACTCATTGACGCGCGCGAGGTTTTCGATGAATTCTCGCTGTCCGTCTCTTAGATGGATCGCCTCGATAGCTGCTGCAGCCTGATTGGCGAGAATCCCCATCAGTTCTACCGCCGAATCTGTGAAGCTATGACGCTCGGCTGAGTAACAGTTGAGCACGCCAAAGGGTTGTCCTTTGAGTAGAAGCGGTACAGACACCATCGAGAGGTAGCCCTGCTGCTCGGCAAGTGGCCACCATGGCTCCATGAGTGGATCCTTGAGGATGTCATTCAAGACGACCGCCTGAGCGGTGAGGAACGCACGAGTCGAAGGACTTTCACCTCGCGGATTCGTGGTCAGCGTGATGGGGACTTGCTCATTGAGGCGGGAGACATAATCGGTGCTCAACCCATGCGCCCCCTCCATCATCAGCCGACGCTGATCGGGGTGAACCAAGAGAATGCTGCAGAACTCATAACCGGTGAGGTCACACGCTGTTGCGGTTACCAAGTCGAGAAGTTCCCGAAGGCTCACCGGCTTATTGACCGCCGCGATAAACGCATGAACCCCACTGAACCATCGGGCCAACTCTCGTTGGGACAGACCACTTGAGTCTGAGGGTTGGTCCACGGCTCTCTCCTGATCGGTCTGGTTAGCACTTTTTGCGGTTCACTGTGCGGCTTCGGTCATTATGGACCGCAAATGTCGGATGTGACAGTGATTTGCAGGAATGCTGTCCTTACAGACACTTCCTAGGGCGCGTGGCGCGGCTAACCTCCTCAGAACACGGCAAAGGAGATGACCGGGCATGACGACTGATTCGCTGATGGGGCGCGCGCCCGCGCTCCAAGCGAGCGACGTCACCAAGGTCTTCGGGGACCTCCGCGCGAATGACTCTGTTTCCCTATCGGTGTTCGCCGGTGAGGTCCATGCCGTGGTCGGCGAAAATGGGGCCGGCAAGACGACCCTCATGCGGATGCTGAGTGGCGAATTGCAGCCAGACGCGGGTGTGATCTCTCTCAGCGGTGTGCCGAAAACTCTCCGTAATCCCCAAGATGCCGTCGCCTCGGGGATCGGCATGGTGCATCAGCATTACAGCGTCGTACCGGACTTCACCTTGCTGGACAACCTCCTCCTCACAGTGCCGGGGGGCAGTTTTCGTTGGCTGACCAGCCGACAGCGGCGTGATGCGTTGGAATTTCTCCGTGAGGAGGGCTTTCCCAACCCTGACAGAACCCTGATCAAGGACCTTGCAGTCGACGAGGTTCAGCGATTTGAGATCTCCAAATTGCTGTACGTCGGAGCACAAATCCTCATACTTGATGAGCCGACGGCCGTCTTGGGGCCAATCGAGATTGAGCGGCTGTACTCGCGACTGGCAGAATTGGCGAACGAAGGTAAGTCCGTTGTTGTCATCACCCACAAGCTTCGCGAGGTCGAGCGGTATGCGCAGCGGGTAACCGTCATGCGCGGTGGCCGAACTGTTCTGAGCCAAGACAGTTGCCCACCTCGCCCTGCATTGCTGAGCGCCATGTTCGGTGATGAGGCGCGCATCCACGCCGAAGAGGAACTCGAAACTGCCTCTGCCGCGGCTGAACGCCTAGGTGAGGTGGTGCTCGATGTGTCCGGTATCAGCGTCATCGGCAGTGATGGTCGCGTGCGAGTCGATGATGTGAGTTTCACTGTTCGGGCAGGACAGGTGCTCGCGGTCATCGGTGTCGAAGGGAACGGCCAGTCCTACCTGATGGATTCCCTCGCCGGTCTGCAGCCGTGCACTGGCGCGGTCACTCTTAATGGCAAAGACATTGCGCAACTGGGGCCGCGCGCTCGGTACGAATCTGGTCTGCGGGCCGTCACCGAGGACCGCCTCAAATGGGATGTATTCCGTTCTGCTTCTGTGTCCGAAAACGTCTTAGCCCATGAGTACGCTGGTCGGGGATCGCTCGGCTACGTCAATCCCCGTGGAAAGACAGTGATCGAACTGGTCAAAGATATCCTGACGAAGTTCGACGTCCGTCCCGTCGCACCCAAAATGGCTCTGTCTAAGTTGAGCGGCGGAAACCAGCAGAGAGCAGTTGTAGGACGCGAGAGCACTGGTCCAAAGTCCGTATTGCTGCTGTCGCACCCCACTCGCGGACTCGACGTCATGGGCTCAGCGATTATTCTCGAAGATGTCCGTAGTCAGCAGGCGCAAGGCACTGCAGTCGTGTGGAACACTGCTGATCTCGAGGAGGCCTTCGTGGTGGGCGATGTTCTTCTTGTGATGTTCCAGGGTCGAGCTGCGTTACTCGTCGATCGCAGGTCAACAAGTCATGAAGTGGTTGCAGCGGCTATGTCGGGAGCAAACTGACATGGCCGTCTCCGATTTGATGACCCGGCCCAGTCGCGGGTTGACGGTAGTACTTCGAGTGGTGTTTGTAGTCGGTGCCACTCTCCTTGTGCTTTTTCTTTTGGGCATCAACATCTTCACTAGTTTCCCGTCGTTCTGGCGTGGCACGCTCGGGAACCCGTACTCGCTGGCCATCACCTTGACCGTCATGGCGGTCATCACCTTGACGGCTGCTGCAGCTCTTATTCCATTCCGAGCCGGATTCGTGAATCTTGGCGGCGAAGGTCAGCTCGTCGCTGGTGCAACAGGCGCGACGATAGTTGCGTTAACGATTGGCGAGCCCGGCTCAGTGTGGGTAGCGATCGTGTGCGTGGTCGTAGCGATGGTCGCTGGTGCGCTGTGGGCCGGCATTGCATCGTTCTTGTACGAGCGCTTCGGTGCAAATGAGGTGATCTCCACGCTCATGCTGAACTTCGTTGCATTTACGGTCGCAGAGTTCTTCACCTCGACCATCTGGCCCGACAAGGTGGCTCCACAGACGATTTCTATCCCAGATGCAACCAATTTCCCCCTCTTTGGAAAGTTTGGGAGCACACCGTGGGCTGTCCTTTTCGCCGTCATTGTGTGGGGGCTGGCCTGGTGGCTGATCCAACGTACCAACTTCGGTTTCCGGATTAAGGCCACTGGGGAAAGCCCCATGGCTTCCCTCCGCTTCGGGTACGCCCCGGTTCGGACCCGGGTTATCTCTGTCTTCCTTGGCGGCGCGGCGGCGGGACTTGCTGGTGCCGTGCTCATCCTCGTGGTCAATCGTGCCCTCGTTCTAGACATCAGCCAAAGTTATGGATACGTCGGTATAGCCGCGGCTCTGCTGATCGGTCTGCGTCCGGCATTACTGCCGCTCGGAGCGATCGCCTTCGCGATGATCAGCGTCGGCGGCAATACGCTCGCGGCAGTTTCGAAGGTCTCTCCCACGGTCTCCCTCGTGGCCGTCTCTGTGTGCGTGCTGCTTTTGCTGGCGACGCGATCGCGTCGGGGAAGTAGCTGACATGGCTCTCATCGTGACCCTTCTCGCCGCGTCGCTGGCGTTGTGTATGCCGGTCCTGCTGGCCGCTTTAGGTGAACTCGTTAACGAACGATCGGGTGTACTCAATGTTGGGCTAGAAGGCGTCATGCTCTTTGGCGCCTTCGGTGCGGCATTCACCTACCAGCTCTGGGGGAATTTCGCGCTCGCCTTTGGCTTCGGGCTTCTTGCCGGACTGTGCGCGTGGGCTATTCTGGGTGCTCTCTACCTGTGGCGACAGACTGAACAGATCGTTACGGGTCTGCTATTCAATTTGTTCGCATTTGGCTTAACGGCGACCTTGTTTACGCGCTTCGAAGGCGACGTCGGCCAGGTCCGCGCGCTTCCAAAGGTTTCCTTCGGCCCGCTC
>JBIHZU010000245.1:0-2851 GCA_044240285.1 Candidatus Nanopelagicales bacterium
AATTAAGGTCGAATTCATCGAACGCTTGGCAACCGCTGGTCTACCGATTGTGGAGGCCACCTCCTTTGTGCGTCCAGAGTGGGTACCACAGCTTGCTGATGCAGCAGAAGTGATGACCACTCTCGCCAAGCGTGACAACGTGCGCTATCCCGTGCTCGTGCCTAACGAACGCGGACTTGACCGGGCTCTCGAATGCGGAGCCACCGACATCGCGGTGTTTGCAAGTGCCACCGAGACGTTTGCCCAAAAGAACCTCAATCGCTCCTATGACGAGCAGTGGGCGATGTTCGAGCCAACCGTTGCCAAGGCGCGTGCCGCAGGAGCGCCGGTTCGTGGCTATCTCTCCATGTGTTTCGGAGATCCTTGGGAGGGGGCAGTCGCACCAGAGCGGGTTGCTGATGCCGCAGCACACCTCCTCGACATGGGCTGCACAGAATTGAGTCTCGGAGACACCATCGGTGTTGCAACAGCCGGACATGTCGAATCTGTCATTCGTGCGCTACTCGCCAAGGACATGGATGTCAGCACTGTAGGTGTCCACTTCCATGACACGTACGGTCAGGCGCTTGCCAATACGCTCGCGGCTTTACGTTGCGGTGTCACCATCGTCGACTCTTCTGCGGGTGGCCTCGGGGGTTGCCCATACGCCAAATCCGCCACTGGAAATCTCGCTACTGAAGATCTGGTGTGGATGCTTGACGGTCTAGGCATTTCCACCGGTGTTGACCTTGATGCCCTAGCCGCGACTAGCGCTTGGATGGCCGATCACCTTGGCCGCCCGAGCCCCTCGCGTGTTGTCCGTGCCCTCACTGGCACGAACTAGAGGTACGCCGTGGATCACCGTCTTTCATCTGAGTACTCCGACCTCCGCGCGGTGGTGGAGCAGTTTGCACGCGACGTAGTCGCTCCCGTCGCTGCAGAGAATTACGAGAACCACTCATTCCCTTACGACATCGTGAAGCAGATGGGCGAGATGGGACTCTTCGGGCTCCCCTTCTCCGAAGAGTTCGGCGGCATGGGCGGCGACTACTTCGCGCTCTGCATCGTTCTCGAGGAACTCGCCCGAGTCGATTCCTCCGTCGCAATTACCCTCGAAGCCGCGGTGTCCCTCGGTTCAATGCCGATCTACCTCTTCGGAACAGAAGAGCAAAAGCGCGAATGGCTTCCCAGACTCACAAGCGGCACAATGCTCGGCGCTTTCGGACTCACCGAACCCGGTGGTGGCACCGATGCAGGAGCAGCCCGAACCACTGCCCACCTAGAAGGTGATGAGTGGGTGATCAACGGTTCAAAGTCGTTCATCACCAACTCCGGCACAGACATCACCGGGTTGGTCACGGTGATGGCAGTGACTGGCACCAAAGATGACGGCTCCAAGGAACTCTCTACGATCATCGTTCCCGCCCACACGCCTGGCCTTACTGTGGCGCCGGCGTACTCCAAGGTCGGCTGGAACGCATCGGACACCCATGCACTCTTTTTCGACAACGTACGCGTCCCCCGTGCAAATCTTCTCGGCGAACTTGGCCGCGGCTACGCGCAGTTCCTCCAAATTCTTGACGAGGGCCGCATCGCCATCGCAGCTCTCGCAACGGGGCTGGCCCAAGGTTGTGTGGACGAATGTGTGCGCTACTCACACGAGCGTCTGGCATTCGGTCAGGAGATCGGCAAGTTCCAGGCAGTGGCCTTCATGATTGCCGATATGGAAGTACGCGCACACACAGCACGTCTTGCGTACTACGACGCTGGTTCCCGCATGCTTGCTGGTGAGCCCTTCAAGCGCCAAGCCGCCATCGCCAAGCTGCATTCGTCTGACGCCGCAGTCACCAACGCCCGGTGGGCCACTCAAGTATTCGGTGGATACGGCTACATGAACGAGTACGCCGTCGCCCGCTTCTGGCGTGACTCCAAGATCCTCGAGATCGGCGAAGGCACCAACGAGGTGCAACGCATGCTGATCGCCCGCGACCTCGGAATCTAATCTGTCGCGCGTGTGTTGCGTCATTGTCGTGGTGGTGGGTCGGAGTGCCATTCGCGTTTGAGTGGGTCGGTGAAGGTGAGCCGGTAGTTGGGGTCTCCGGACAGAGTCCACCCGTTGTCGTGAACTAAGTGGTGATGGTGACTACACAAGCCGACGAGGTTGTCGGTGGTGGTTTTCCCGCCGTGTTGCCAGTACTTGATGTGGTGGATTTCGCGGATTGCGTGTGTGCAGCCGGGGAATCTGCATTGCCCGTGGTCTCGGATGGTGATCGCTTTGCGCATCGGCAGCGGAACGACTCGTTCGAGAGCAGAAATTGCGTCGAGGTGCCCGCGAGGGTCGAGTAACAGGATTTGACGCACGGAGTCACATGCGAGGCGCCGGACTGCCGCAGCAGAAACGGGAGTGACCGTCTGGCCAGTCAGTGAGGTGATCCACCCCGGCGCGGATGCACCTTGCGCGATCAGGCTTTCTGAATCAATGGTCACCTGCACCACGGGGCGTGCGCCACCAACGTCAGGCAGCTTGAAGTCACCCGTCGCAGCTGCAGCGGCATCGAGGATGTAGGCAAGTGCATCAAGGTTGCGCTTGCTTAAGGGCTGTTCGATCTCGACAGGAGCATCAGGATCCTCGCCGATTGCCACCTTGTGGCAGCGATCGCACTTGGCCCAGAGGTCTCCGGCTGGGCCGGGGCAGCCATCTTGGGTGCACACGTAGTTCGCCGCGTTGCCTTCGTCAGGGTTGGGCGCGTCAGCGTTGCCTGCATTTCCATTAGGCAACGCATCTTCGGCGGCTTTGCGACGTAGTGCATCACTCGCTGCTGCGAGAGAGTTGATGAGTTGTTGGCCTACCTCTGGTGTGAGCAGCCCGTTG
>JBIHZU010000036.1:0-10054 GCA_044240285.1 Candidatus Nanopelagicales bacterium
CCTCGCGAAGCTTGCCAAATCTGGTTGGACGATCGACGGCAATCCGGTGAAGACTCGTCCGCGCGGAGTTGACCTCGATCACCCGCGCATCGACTTGATGCGGAATCGTCGTGTCGTAGCGACCAAGGAGTATGGCGTGCCCGCGTGGCTGAGCACGCGAGAAGCGCTCACGCATTTGCGCAAAGACTGGAAAGCAGTGACGCCACTGATCGAATGGCTAATTGACCACGTCGGCCCAGGTGAAGACCCCGTCGGCGATTAGTAGTTGCTGACTTGTGGCAACCCCAAACTTGCAGTTGCTGACTTGTGGCAACTTTTCGACCTCCGAAAGTTGCCACAAGTCAGCAATTGACGAAACGTACCTGCCACAACTGAGCAACAAGTGGTCCAAAGTGGTCGTTGCCCGGTTGTGGCAGTCGCACAACTGTCACTGCCCGGTTGTGGCAACTTTTTGAGCTGGAATTGTTGCCACAACCGGGCAACAATGAAATTCGAGGTGCCACAACCGGGCAACAAGACGTAATGGGTTGCGCGACAATTCTGAGCTTAGCCATTACGGAGATTTCCTAGGTGCAGGTAGTGAAGCGTTACTGCACTGCAGGCATTGAGCACAGTGACAAGCGAATAACCTGCCGGCGACTAGCTGTCGATGGAGATGGCAGCCGTTACTGCCGCTGCGATTGCACTCGCCAACTCTTGGACCGGGCGCGTTGCATCGAGTACGACGTAGCGCTGCGGATCTCGAGCCACTAAATCAAGGAACGCACCGCGCACCATGCGATGCCACTCCAAGGACTCCGCTTCAAGACGATTGGGATCAGTCACGCGCGCCAAGCCCACCGCCGGATCAATGTCGAGTACGAACGTCAGGTCTGGCAACAAGCCACCTGTGGCCCACATGCTCAACTCGAGTACGCAATCGACCCCGAGCTCGCGCGCAACGCCCTGATAGGCGAGCGAGGAATCCACGTATCGATCAGTGATTACGACCGCACCTCGATCTAGCGCGGGGCGAATCACCCGGGCGACGTGCTCGCCGCGCGCGGCTGCGAACAACAATGCTTCAGCGCGGGCGTCGAGACCTTCATTTGCCGGGTCGAGCAATACCGCGCGAATCGCCTCAGCCGCCGGAGTACCACCAGGTTCGCGAGTGCGTACGACCTCACGCCCAACGGCAAGCAGTGCCTCAGCGAGCAGCCCAGCCTGCGTCGACTTACCGCCGCCCTCGCCGCCTTCAAAGGCAATGAATATTCCGCTCACGCACTCAGCCTATGTTCATCGCGAGGAGGCGCCAGCATCTAGACCCCGACACCGGCCTTCTCAGCCGATGCGCGTCCTACGCCAGTCTTCTTCGCCGCTGCCTTCTTGGTCGCTTTCTTCGCAGCAGCCTTCTTCACGGTCGTAGTGGCGCCAGATTTCTTCGCCGCAGCTTTTTTTGCCACTACCTTCTTCGACGGTGCTTTTTTGGTTGCTTTGCGCGTCTTCTTTGTGGGCGCAGCGAGGCGACGATCGGCGATCAACTCGGCAGCACGCTCAGGCGTGATCGAATTGGGATCATCGCCCTTACGTAGCGAGGCGTTGACTGTGCCGTCGGTGACGTACGGCCCGAAACGACCATCCTTGAGCAAGATCGGCTCACCCGACACCGGATCGGGCCCGAGTTCACGCAACGGCGGAGCCGCAGCTGCTCGGCCGCGGACCTTAGGAAGTGCGTAGATCGCCAGCGCCTCATCGATCGTGATCGCAAAAATCTGCTCCTCGGTCTCCAGCGTTCGCGAGTCAGTGCCCTTCTTCAAGTAGGGGCCGTAACGACCTTTTTGCGCTGTAACTTCGATGCCCTCAGTGTCTATGCCCACCACGCGCGGCAGTGACAGTAAACGCAAAGCATCTTCTAGTGTCACAGTGTCGAGACTCATCGATGCGAAGAGCGAACCCGTACGCGGCTTAGCCGACTTTGGCGCACCATCTTCGAGTACCTCAGTGACGTACGGTCCAAAACGCCCAGCCTTCGCGACAATGTCACGCCCCGTTGACGGATCAACACCGAGGTCACGATCGCCCGAAGGCATTGCGAGCAACTCCTCAGCCTTCAACGCATCGAGCTCATCAGGTGCGAGACCCTCCGGCACTGACGCCCGTTCGTCACCGCGCTCCACGTATGCGCCATAGCGTCCGACGCGTAACACCGCATCGGTACCGGTGATCGGAAATGTCGAAATTTCACGAGCATCGATCGCACCAAGATCCGTCGTCAACGGCAAGACGCCGGGGAAGCCACCATCAACGCCGCGCCAGAACTCCTGCAGATGCTCTACTCGCCCGGCAGTGCCGTTGGCTATTTCGTCGAGGTCTTCTTCAAGATTGGCAGTGAACTGGTAGTCGATTAGTTCGCTGAAATGCTCTTCGAGGAGCCGGATCACGTTGAAGGCTACGAAGGCCGGCACCAGCGCGGTGCCCTTCTTCCATACGTAGCCGCGATCTTGAATCGTCTCCATGATGGTTGCGTATGTTGATGGGCGACCAATACCGAGCTCTTCGAGTTTGGCAGTGAGTGACGCCTCGGTATAACGCGATGGCGGTTTGGTCGAATGCGGATCCGGAGTCAGCGAGCGCGTCTCCAGTGACTGACCCTGACGCAGGACGGGCAGCATGCGCTCGTCATCGTCAGAGCGCTCGTCCTCATCGACTGTGTCGGCGTATGCCGCAAGGAATCCTTGGAACAAGATCACGGTGCCCGATGCGCTGAACTGCACCGCACGCCCATCGGCACTCTTTGCCGCGATGTGCGCCGTGGTTGTTGCGGTCTTGGCATCAGCCATCTGCGATGCGACAGTGCGCTTCCAGATCAGGTCGTACAGCGCAAAGTCATCGCCGTTGAGTTCACCGGCAACTTCACCGGGAGTGCGGAAGACATCGCCGGCTGGGCGAATAGCTTCGTGCGCCTCTTGTGCGTTCTTGACCTTGCTCGCATATGTCCGGACCTTGGCTGCAACGTGGTCTGCGCCATACAGCTCCGCTGCCTGCGAACGTGCAGCCGAGATGGCTTGCGCAGAGAGCGTCACCGAGTCGGTACGCATATAGGTGATGTAGCCGCTCTCATAGAGACCCTGCGCAACGCGCATTGTGCGCTGTGCATTCCAACGGAAGCGACGTGATCCCTCCTGCTGCAAGGTCGATGTGATGAAGGGCGCCTTGGGGCTACGTGAGCCAGGCTTTTCATCGATCGACTCGACAACAAAAGTTGAAGCCTTCAGACCGTCGATCAACGACAGCACAGCCGACTCATCGAGCACGACAACCTTGGCGCTTTTCAGAACACCGTTTTGATCAAAGTCATTGCCGGTCGCTACTCGTGTGCCATCGACAGACACAAGCTTTGCTGCGAACGCACCCGGATCGAACTCGGCTTTGATGTCCCAGTAGGAGGCAGCATTGAACGCAATGCGCTCCCGTTCGCGAGCGACTACCAGCCGCACCGCTACCGATTGCACACGGCCAGCCGAACGAGCTTCGCGACCAATCTTCTTCCAGAGCACCTCAGAGACGGGATAGCCATAGAGCCGATCAAGGATGCGTCGCGTCTCCTGCGCATCGACAAGTTGCATGTCGAGATCTCGCGTCTGATTGAGCGCTTCGTGAATTGCCTGCTCGGTGATCTCGTGGAAGACCATGCGACGGACCGGCACCTTGGGCTTAAGCACCTCAAGCAGGTGCCACGCGATGGCCTCGCCTTCGCGGTCCTCGTCAGTGGCGAGGAGGAGTTCGTCGGCACCTGCGAGCAGCTTCTTCAGCTCCGCGATGCGCTTCTTTTTGCTGTCGTGTACGACGTAGTAAGCCAGGAAGCCATCGTCGGTATTGACTGCGAGTTTGGCCCACGGTTCCTTGCGCAGATCCTCGGGCAATTCAGAGGCCTTACTGGCGAGGTCGCGAATGTGGCCATAGGACGCCTCGACGTCGTACCCCTTGCCGAGGTACTTGCCGATGGTCTTTGCCTTGGCAGGTGACTCGACGATCACCAGCGTCCGGGAGTCCTTCTTGGGCGGCACTCGCTACTCCTTATATATGTGGGTACTCCGCAGAGTCTGCGGGTCAGAGGGGGGCACATGTCAAATGCCCCCACGAAGACCCTCCTCAGCATAACGGCCGTCCCGCAGAGCGGGACGGCCGTTATGGGATGACTTGTCCTTAGACGGGCACGTTGATTTGCTCCTCGCCTACCGCAATCGGGCGACGCTTGGAGATGATCATCGACACGACCACGATGAGGACCGCGGCGGCGCAGATAACGTAGCGCAGCCACGAACCCACACCAGGCTGAAGTGACATAGTCACGATGGCCGGAGCGATCAGCAGAGCCACGAGGTTCATGACCTTGATGAGCGGGTTGATGGCCGGGCCAGCGGTGTCCTTGAACGGATCGCCAACCGTGTCGCCGATGACCGTCGCAGAATGCGCCTCGGAACCCTTGCCGCCGAAGTGACCGTCCTCGACGAACTTCTTGGCGTTGTCCCATGCTCCACCGGAGTTCGACAGGAACACGGCCATGAGCACGCCCGTGGCGATGGTGCCCGCGAGGTACGCGCCCAGCGCGCCTACACCAAGACCAAAGCCCACTGCAATTGGCGCGAGGATGGCGAGCAGACCCGGAGTGACCAGTTCACGAAGCGAATCGCGCGTGACGATGTCGACGACCTTGCCGTACTCGGGCTTCTCGGTGCCTTCCATGATGCCGGGGTGCTCGCGGAACTGACGACGCACCTCAAAGATAACCGCGCCCGCGGCGCGAGACACCGCGCTGATGGCGAGGCCGGAGAAGAGGAACACCACCGCAGCACCGATGATCAGTCCCACGAGGTTGGCTGGGTTAGCCACGTCGAGAATGCCCGCGTACTGCAGGTACTCAGCAATGCGTGCCGTGTCGAAGTCCGGAATCAGACCCTGTGCTGCACCCACGACTGCATCGCGGAACGAACCGAACAGTGCGGTGGCAGCAAGAACGGCTGTCGCGATTGCGATTCCCTTGGTGATGGCCTTGGTGGAGTTGCCCACGGCGTCGAGACGCGTAAGAACTGCGGCACCTTCGCCATGCACATCGCCCGACATTTCGGCGATGCCCTGTGCGTTATCGGAGACCGGCCCGAAGGTATCCATCGAGACGATGACGCCAACGGTGGTCAGAAGGCCAGTGCCTGCCAGCGCAATAGCGAACAGCGACAGGATCACTGTGCCGCCACCGAGTAGGAACGCACCGTAGACAGCCCCACCGATAAGCAGTGCGCTGTAGACCGCTGACTCAAGGCCGAGCGAGATGCCCGACAGGATGACCGTGGCCGGGCCGGTAAGCGAGGTCTTGGCAACATCGTCAACGGGACGTCGGTTTGTCTCAGTGAAGTACGCCGTGAGCTGCTGGATGAGTGCGGCGAGAAGGATACCGATGACAACAGCGGCAATCACGAATACGCGTGGGCCAACAGTGTCGACCCACGTGCCCGTCAACGCCTCAATGAAAAGCGAAGCCGGCTTGTACTTCAGGAGAAGTTCGGCCCACGTCGCAGGCACAAAGACGAATACGGCACCGATAACGAGTACGACAGAAACTATCGCGGATATAAAGAAGCCGCGGTTGATCGCGCTCATGCCCGAACGGTCATTCGGGCGAGGTGCCACAGCGAAGATGCCGATGACGGCAGTGATGACGCCGATTGCCGGGATGACGAGCGGAAGAACGAGACCAAGCTCGCCAAAGGCTGCCTTGCCCAGGATGAGAGCGGCAACAAGCGTGACGGCGTAGGACTCGAAGAGGTCAGCTGCCATGCCGGCACAGTCGCCCACGTTGTCGCCCACGTTGTCTGCGATGGTCGCGGCGTTGCGGGGGTCATCCTCGGGGATGCCCTGCTCCACCTTGCCGACGAGGTCGGCGCCTACGTCAGCAGCCTTAGTGAAGATGCCGCCACCCACGCGCATGAACATGGCGAGCAGAGCGGCGCCGAAGCCGAAGCCCTCAAGAACCTTCGGTGCATCGCCCTTGTAGACGAGTACGACGATGGCTGCACCGAGGAGGCCAAGACCGACGGTGAACATGCCTGCCACACCACCGGTGCGGAAGGCGAGACGCATTGCCTTCTGCTCACCGGAGTCCTTGGCGGCTGCGGCCACACGCACGTTGCCGCGCACTGCGAGCCACATACCCATGTAGCCGGTGATTGCGGAGAAGACCGCGCCCACGAGGAAGAAGATGCTTCGGCCAACTCGCTCACTCATGGTGTCCGCGGGAAGCACGAACAGCACGAAGAAGACGATCACCGCGAAGATAGACAGGGTCTTGAACTGACGGTTCAGGTAGGCAGACGCACCCTCCTGGACTGCGGCAGCAATCTCCTTCATCTTGTCGGTGCCTTCGTCGGCGGCGAGCACCTCGCGTACGAGGATCGCGGCGACGCCCAGCGCCAACACGGCGATGACGGCAACGATGATGACCGTGGTCAGGTTCATCCCTGCCAAGGTGATCTCAGTCATGGAACTCCTCAAATAGGCGCGTGGACTCACGCGTCGGACACACAGTTGTGGGGGTTCAGCCGGGTAGGGCCTCTGCCAAGCACTCAGCGTGATCTACGCAGGGTGCGGCGCGATTCTACGCAAGAGCGAAACCACTTACTGCACTGGGATGCTCGTGTTTCGGCGATGTGGATCACAGTGATACCCCACAAAATCTGCAAACGTTTGCAGAGCCACGAGGGTCAGCCCCGCACGACAGGATGTGTGAGTGCCCACAGTCACTCCTCTAGACGATCTGCTGCGTCGAGCTGACCGCGCTGACCGGGTGCTTCATGTTGAGCAGATGCCCGCGCGCGAAGGCGAAACCACGTCCTGGCCAGAGTGGGTCGACCCCGAGCTCCGGACCGCCTTGTCCACGCGCGGCATCACCGCTCCGTGGCTGCATCAAACCGAAACGGCCGAGGCCGCCCAGCGAGGCGAGCATGTCGTGGTGGCAACGGGCACAGCCTCAGGCAAGTCCCTCGGCTACCTCATGCCCGTGCTGACCGCCATTTTGGACGGCCAGCGGGCCCCCAACGGACGCGGGGCAACCGCGATCTATTTGGCGCCAACAAAGGCCTTGGCACACGACCAACTTGCCGCAATCGAAGACCTTGACATCCAGATTCGTGCGGCGGCATACGACGGTGACACACCGCGCGAGGAGCGCAAGTGGGTGCGTTCCCATGCCAACCTCATCGTCACTAACCCCGACCTTTTGCACTATTCGATGCTGCCGTCACATGAAGCGTGGGCATCGTTTCTGTGTGCATTACGTTTTATCGTTGTCGATGAGTCACATATCTACCGGGGTATTTTTGGTTCGCATGTGGCGCTGGTGTTGCGCAGGCTGCGTCGCATCGCCCGTCGCTACGGTAGCAACCCCATTTTTATCTGCGCCTCTGCGACCAGCGCAGATCCCAGCGCCGCCGCTTCACGACTCATCGGCGCGGAAGTGGTAGCCATTACGCGAGATGCGTCGC
Source organism: Candidatus Nanopelagicales bacterium (assembly GCA_044240285.1). Classification (GTDB taxonomy): domain Bacteria; phylum Actinomycetota; class Actinomycetes; order S36-B12; family S36-B12; genus CAINMH01. Next base: position 7,518 of record JBIHZU010000036.1, read on the forward strand.
CACACGGCCCGGTTACTTTCGCGTTGTGGGAGCCGCCACTGACCGATGCGTCTGGCGAACATGATGCACCCGTACGTCGAGGTGTCGCCGCCGAGTCTGCAGACCTACTCGCCGACTTGGTGTGTTCGCACACTCGATCACTCGCCTTTGTACGATCTCGACGCGGAGCAGAGGCAGTCGCCATGATGACGCGCGATCTCCTACGCGAAGTAGATCCGTCACTCGCTCAGCGCGTCGCTGCCTACCGTGGCGGATTTCTTCCTGAGGAACGGCGAGCGCTTGAGTCCGATTTGCGCGAGGGGCGACTGCTCGCGGCCGCCACTACCTCCGCGCTTGAACTAGGCATCGACATCAGCGGACTCGACGCAATTCTCATCGCTGGATGGCCCGGCACTCGCGCAGCTCTGTGGCAACAAGCCGGGCGAGCCGGTCGCGAGGGCCAGCCTGCACTTGCGATTCTCATTGGCCGCGATGATCCTCTCGACGCATACGTCCTGCATCACCCCGAAACAATCTTCGGGTCCCCCGTTGAGTCCACGGTTATTGATCCATTCAATCCGAACTTCCTCAAGCCACATCTCGCTTGCGCTGCAGCCGAACTCCCGCTCACTGATGCAGAAGTCGATGCCGCGGAGTGGTTTGGGACAACCGCACGCGCTTGCGCAGAAGAGTTGGCAGCGCAAGGCATCTTGCGCCGTCGACCCGCCGGCTGGTACTGGACCGATCCAAGCCGTCCCACTGAGCACGTCGACATTCGCGGTGCTGGTGCAACGGTGCGACTCGTCGAGTTCGACACTGGCCGCTTGCTGGGCACGATTGATGCATCAAGCGCTCATTCACAAGCACATCGCGGCGCTGTGTACGTACACCAAGGTGAGACTTATGTCGTTCGGCAACTCGACCTAGTCGAGGGTGTTGCATTGGTCGAAGAAGCACGCGTTGACTACTCAACGCAGGCTCGTGATGTGAGTGACGTGCACATCCTGACAACCGACGAGAGCGCCACGTGGGGTGCCGTCACAATCGCGCGTGGCACTGCTGAGGTCACCGCTCAAGTTGTGAGCTTCATGCGGCGCCGCTATCTCACCGGTGAGGTTCTTGGTGAAGAAGCCGTTGAGTTGCCGATGCGCACGCTTGAGACACGAGCGGTGTGGTGGACGATCCCTGATGACGTACTCCTGCGTGCGGCTCTGGCCGAGGGCGACGTACCAGGTGCCGCGCATGCGGCCGAACATGCAGCCATCGGATTGCTTCCCCTCATTGCAATGTGCGATCGATGGGACATCGGTGGCGTCTCAACGGCGCTTCACCCCGACACGGGCATGTGCACAATCATCGTTTACGACGGGCACCCAGGTGGTGCAGGCTTCGCTGATCGTGGGTTCGAACGCGCACAGGAGTGGCTCTCCGCAACGCTCACGGCAATCACCGAGTGCACATGCGCCGCGGGCTGTCCCGGGTGCGTGCAATCCCCGAAATGCGGAAACGGCAATAGCCCACTCGATAAGGACGGTGCCAAGAGATTGTTGTCGGCCATGTTGACGGCGTCTACTTTGTCCTAGAAATTGGCGACAGCATTTGGGATATGCGCTTAGGGTAACCCCGTCTATTTGCGGGGAGAAATCCCAAACGCTGCCACACTTAACGAGTGCCAGGTGTATCAGTCGAAGACGAGGTGGGTCGCCTCCTGCTTCGTGGCTATCGCATCGCCTACCGCTCCGATGAAGAAGCGGTGCTCTCCCTTGTATCCGCCCGCAAAGGTGGGCAGATCACATTGTTTATCGTCGGCCTTCTGATCGGCATTGCCGGTGTCATTATGGGCCTAGCCGATGCGCGTCTCTGGATGATGTGGGTTGGCGTTGGAGTCATAGTGATCAGCCTGTTCCTCTTTTGGTTGAGCGCGCGGCCTTCCGGCATACGCGTCTACGTCGATCAAGAAGGCCGCATCAAGCATCAACGCGTACGCGGCTCCCAGTGGTGACGATCTAGTCCAGCGAGGGGACGATCGCAGCTTTCACCACGGACGGATCATTCGCTGATGCTGCGATTGCGTCACCAGCACCGTTGAGTCCGCTGCGATGTGTGACAAACGCGCCAAGTCGAACACGCCCAGACACGATGTGGTCAACGGCGAGTGCGAAATCGTCGTCGGAATAAGCGAACGACGCAACGACATCGTGAACCGGCCACGGAATGGGTCGATCACCCAAACCTACTGTTACAAAGACGCCGCCCGGACGCAGGGCCACATCCGCAGCCTCGATAGCGGCGGCAATGCCAGAAGTATCGATGACCGCATCGACGAGTTCAACCTCGTCGCCTGGCTTGGCGACATTGACTCCGATCTGAGACGCCGCTGCACGACGTTCGTCACGGGGTTCAGAGACGGTGATGCGCGCAATGCCCGCGGCTTTAGCCGCTGCCGCCACACATAATCCGACAGAGCCACCACCAAGTACGAGCACCGACTCGACAGAGCCCGCGCGACGTACCGCCCGTACTGCAACGGCAAGAGGTTCGGCCCACAACACTTCGTC
>JBIHZU010000286.1:0-2828 GCA_044240285.1 Candidatus Nanopelagicales bacterium
CCACCGGATGGTGCCAGCGTTAGCCAGTGGCACCGCATCGCGGACGGCCCACGGACTTCTGGAGAGAGCCTGCATCGGCTCGTCTTGTGATCTGCCCCAGATATAGGTGCCAAATGAGGCCCCCGGAACCACCAGTGTGCGGCCGTTGGGCTGGGTTGTGTCCAGCCAACTTGCTGCTTCACTCCAATAGCTAGGCACCTCAGAATAGGTTCGATCACGTGTAATGCCACCCGTCAGAACTGGCCACGCGATTATTCCAATGAGCACTGCACAAGCGGTAACGCATGCTCTGCGGCCAACCCTGATGCGCAATGACGTTGTTGCGGCAACCGCAAATCCAATTCCGATGGCCAGCGGAAGCCGAAGCACCACATCGAATTTGTGGGTGTTGCGTAGCGGTGCCAAAATACCGTCCAGCCACGCTTGCACGCTTTCGGCGCCTACACCAGTGAAGAACTCACCTACATGCCCTAATGACACGAGGGCGAACCCGATGACTACACCGCCAAGAAGGAAAACCCGCACATGTGGTGCTCGCGTGATTCCGAATAGCCCCACACCGGCAAGCAGAGCCGCAGCAAGGATCGATATTCCGGACTGCGCGACCCACCATCCTGCGGGCCACGAGGGTCCGCCGCCGTCAGCAACGTAGGCGACCCATTGATCCACTCCAGCAAGAACTCGCGCTGGATCGGTGACCATCGTGGTGACGGATGCAGATTCAATCCAGTCGAGGAATGGCGGCGAGTAACGACCCAGGATTGTGAGCGGAATCAACCACCACAGTGAAGCCAGCACCACCGCTCCCAGCCACCACGCACTGAGTACTCGTACCCGCTTATCCCGAAAATGCGTGATGAGCCACCACATCGGCAAGGGAAGAATTGCGACAACGGCTACAGCATTGATCCCACCAGCGAACAGCACAGCAATGCCCGACAGTGCCGCCCACCTTCTCGGTGAACCTTTGGTAGTTGCGTGGATCAACGGAATAAGCACCCATGGTGCGACAGCAAATGGCAGTACCTCGGCAGAAATCGGGCCAAGTTCTGTCACCATGCGCGGGGCGAGTGCATAGGCAAGACCCGCAAGCACGCGAGCAACGGGTGATTTCACGCCAAGGAGCCCAGACAGCACATACACGCCGAGAAACGCGGTCACCAGCAGTACGGACCACCAGGTGCGTTGTATTGCCCAGTCGGGGATGCCGAGACTGTCACCCACAGCAAAGAAGGGGCCCATCGGGAATAGGTATCCGTATGCCTGATTTTGAAGTTGGCCAAAGAATCCCAGCGGTTCCCACATCGACAGCGACCGACCAAGAAACGCCCACGGATCCGCGGTGAGATCAATCTTGGTGTCTGCCGCGATGCGACCTGGGTCGGACAAAAACGGGAGGACGGCCAGCACGACGCATACGGCTGCGGCCCGAAAGCGGCGAACTAGTGACTCGTCCGATGTCATGCATCCGACTTACGAAGTACAAGGACGAGATTCCACGTGAGCACTTCTCGCAGGTAAGGAACACGCTCCAGAGGCGTTGCCCAAGACGGTAGATAGCGCGGGAACGCTGCGACCAATTCGGCCCCCTCACAACCGCGGGCCCAATTCAATCCCGCTGCAGCAGTGACGGGGAAAAGTGACTGCCCGAAATGATTCTTGGGTGGGTGCCCGTGCTTTCGCAGATACCTTCGCGCCGCTCGATCGCCACCGAGATAGTGGAATGGCGACGTCTCGTGTCCGCCCCACGGACCCCACCACAGAGTGTAGGAAACAAAAATCATTCCGCCAGGGCGAGTCACTCTCACCATCTCGTTGGCCAATTGCCACGGTTGAGAGACATGCTCCAACACATTGGAGGAATATGCGATGTCCATCGTGGCGTCACCAAAGGGCAGACCGAGCCCGGAGCCCTGCACCGTCCGCGGGCCGGGCTGACGACCATGCAGTCTCATTTCACCTGCATCCGCGTCTAATGCGAAGTAGGTCGCCCCTGCACCTTCGAACGCGTCGGAGAAATATCCTGGGCCTCCTCCCACATCAAGCAACCGGGCACCTGCTAGTCGGTGCCATTGGTCTACCTGCCACGCGGAGTCAGCAGCTAAGAGCCGATAGAACCCATCCGGGTCGCTCTGCTCGCGCAAAAACCCGCGGAACAACCGCCACGAGCGAGACAGGGTGTCCGACACGCGAACGACGTTACCCCAGTTGATCCGACCAAGGCGGACACTCGCGGGTCGCACACTGCTTGACTGTGCCCGTGAACCGTCCACGCGAGAACCACTTGGCCCTCGATCCAGGGCTGCTTCGCGTGGCTTTCCTCAACTGGCGAGACACCAGCAATCCCGAGGGGGGCGGCTCGGAGGTGTTCGTCGAAACCATCGCCGAGGGGCTAGTCGCCCGCGGACATGAGGTGACTCTGGTGTGCGCGGAGCACACCGATTCACCCTCGCGGGAGATTCGGCGTGGTGTTCGTATCGTGCGCAATGGCGGGAAACTTGACGTATACCCAAGAGCCGCATGGGCATTGCGTTCTGGGAGCCTTGGGCCCCTAGACGTTGTGGTGGACGTACAAAACGGACTGCCCTTCTGCTCCGCTGTGGCTTCGAAGGTACCCACGGTTGTCCTCGTTCATCATGTCCATCGCGAGCAGTGGCCGGTGGTCTATGGACCTGCTCGGTCGAGAATCGGCTGGTGGCTTGAGTCAAGGTTTGCGCCCTATATCTATCGCCGGAGTTCTTACGTCGCCGTCTCGCACCGCACCCGAGACGAATTGATTGATTTGGGCGTCTCAGCGGGACGGATCAGCGTGGTCCATAACGGGACCA
>JBIHZU010000246.1:0-2822 GCA_044240285.1 Candidatus Nanopelagicales bacterium
CATAGTCATCGTCGTCTACGCCGTGTCGTCGTGGTTGATGACAGTGCAGGTTGGCACCGAAGCAGCACTCATCCCACCGGATCGCATCGGCAGCTTCTTCTTCGAAGTAGCAGGCACAGCACTCGGCGAGACATTCGCGAAGTTGCTCGGCTACCTCGTGATCTTGAGCTTCCTTGCCCTCTTCATCGGCTTCCAGAACCTCATCACTCGCTACCTCTTCGCACTTGGGCGTGCAGGCGCACTGCCCAAGGGGCTTGGTAAGACGAATGGCCGGGGCAACCCCATCGTGGCCTCCATCACGGTGACGATCGTGATTGCCATCGTCCTTGGTGCCTTCACGTTCTCCGGTGCAGATCCCTTCACGGTCACCTACGCCTACCTCGTCGGTTTGGGCACCGTGGGTCTGCTCATCTCGCTATGTGCCGTCAGCATTGCCGTGCTGGTGTTCTTCCTACGCACCCGCGTCGAGACTAACCCGTGGACGACCATCATCGCTCCGCTACTCGCAACCATCGGCATGCTGGCTGTCCTGATCATCGCGATCAGCAACTACGAGATCATCGGCTCTACACCTGAGTCTGCACGGATGATGCTCCTCGCCATTCCGATCGCTGCAGTTCTGGGTTGGATTGTGGCCGAGATTCGGCTTCGCTCCGGGCGTGAGTTGGACTACTCGGCCGAATTAGGCGGCTAGTCCCCGGGCTCGTTTGCACCTGCGTTCACCAGCATTAGGGAGTACCGTCTCGTCATGTCCGATTACATCGCACGAGTCTTCGACCCAGAGGCGCCTCCGAGCCATCCGCTTGACTCACTTACACCAGGTGAGATTCGTACGGCCGCGACGGCCGTACGAGCACATGCAAGCGACGGCAAGGACCTCCTGTTCTCACTAATGCTCCTTGAAGAACCGCCGCGCGGGGATGACCGCCTGCTTGAATCGCCCCCACGGGAGCGTCGCATTCGGGTAGTCACTTTGAATCAGAACAGTCGCCACACCGAGGAATGGACCGTGGTCGTCCCCAGTGGGCAGGTGGTCGGACACGAAGATCTCACTGCCCAAGGGATCACCGCTCAACCGCCGATCATCGTTGATGAGTTCATGGACGTGGAACGCATCGTCAAGGAGTCACCTGATTGGCAAGCAGCCGTTCGGCGCAGAGGTGTTGAAGACTTCGAGTTGATCCAGGTCGATCCGATGTCCGGAGGCAACTTCGGATTTGAGAATGAAAAGGGTCTTCGCATCATTCGCGCTGTCTCCTACCTTGCTCGCAACAAGGAAGACAACGCCTATGCGCATCCCATTGATGGGATGGTGACCTACGTCGACCTCACAAATATGCGAGTTCTCGCGGTGGTCGATGACGAAGTGTTCCCGATCCCGCAAGAAGACTCGAACTTCCACGATGACAACGGCATCAGTCCACGTCTCGACCTGAAGCCCTTAGAGATCCACCAGCCCGAGGGCCCGAGCTTCAAGGTCGATGGCTGGGAGGTCTCGTGGCAGAAGTGGTCCTTCCGCGTGTCCATGAACGCCCGTGAGGGAATGGTTCTGCATGACATCGTCTACGACGACGAAGGCACCAAGCGCTCGATTCTTTCTCGCGCTGCATTCGCAGAGATGGTCGTTCCTTACGGCGATCCGCGACCCTCGCACTTCTGGCGCAGTGCTTTCGATGTCGGTGAATACGGTCTAGGGGCACTCGCCAATTCGTTGACTCTCGGGTGCGACTGCCTCGGTTCCATCTACTACTTCGACACCTACATGTGCGATGGTCAGGGCGAGCCCTACACGCTCGAGCGTTCGATCTGTCTTCACGAAGAGGACTTCGGAGTCCTCTGGCGTGGTGCCAACTGGCGCTACGGTGGCAACTGGGTGCGTCGCACTCGCCGCTTGGTCATCTCCTTCTGGGCGACGGTGGGCAATTACGATTACGGCTTCTTCTGGTACTTCTATCAAGATGGCACGATCGAGTGCGAAGTGAAGTTGACCGGCATCATTCAGACCGCTTATCTCGCACCGGGTGACTACTCTCCCTACCTTGGTCGCGTCGCGCCAGAACTTGCCGGACAGCACCATCAGCACATGTTCTGTGTGCGCCTTGATCCAGCCGTCGATGGACCCCTCAATTCGGTGGTCGAGGTCGATGCCGTCCCAGTCCCGATGGGCCCGGAAAACCCACATGGCAACGCAATCCGCAAGGTGACCACTGTCGTCGAACGCGAATCACAAGGACGCCGTGACACCAATCTTGGCAGTGCACGCACGTGGCAGATCATCAACGAGGCGCAGTCCAATGACTTCGGGTCCCCTGTCGCGTTCAAACTTTCTCCCGCACAGACGGCCATGATGATCGCTGATGCCGACTCAAGCGTGGCGCGTCGAGCCACCTTCGCCAAGACTGCGGTGTGGGTGACGCGCTACTCCCCAGATGAGCGCTTCCCCTCCGGGGACTATCCCAATCTCAGCAGCGGGGGTGACGGCCTGGTGAGTTGGATGAAGCAGGATCGTGAACTCCATCAGCAACCCATCGTGGTGTGGCACTCCTTCGGCACCACTCACTTTGCGCGACCGGAGGACTGGCCGGTCATGCCGGTAGAACGCATCGGCTTCATGCTCAAGCCATTCGGTTTCTTCCGTCGCAATCCGGCGCTCGACGTTCCCACGCCCGAATCGAAGGACTCGTGTCACTAGACGAACTTGACGATGCTCAGCTAGGCGCGTGGTTCGAGCAGATGTCAGCAGCTGCCGAACAGCACTTCCCCGCTACCTCAGTTGCATTGGCTTACGGTGAGCATCCACTGCAGGTCATAGATCTGTGGGG
>JBIHZU010000247.1:0-2818 GCA_044240285.1 Candidatus Nanopelagicales bacterium
CGGTCGATAAGGCGATTGACGATTCAGCGATGTCTGGGTCCTTCGTCGTCGCCGGCAGCGGTCTCTATCGGGCCACGCGCGTTGGTCGAGATTCTTTCGCGGCCGGCCTCACCGAGCAGGCGAAGAAATTTCAGCAAACCAATTCGGAGTTACGAGACTCCGTAGCGAAGTTCATTCGCGTGATTTCATATGCACTGCTTCCGGTGGGCGCATTGCTGCTGTGGTCGCAGATCAGGGCAGTGGATTCGCCGGATTCCGGGCAGACCATCAAGGACGCTATCCGCGGCACCATTGCCGGAGTGGTCACGATGGTGCCAGAAGGCCTGGTGTTGCTTACTAGCATCGCCATGGCCGTAGCTGTCATTCGTCTGGCGCGCTACAAGGTCTTGGTGCAAGACATGCCAGCGGTCGAGGTTCTCGCGCGAGTCGATACCGTCTGCGTCGACAAGACCGGCACCCTTACCGAGCCAGGTATGCACGTCCGAAATGTCATTTCCCTAACCGAGTCAGAACCCATTGCTGAGGCACTCGGTGCTATGGGCGCGAGTGAGGGCAGCCCCAATCCGACACTGCAAGCAGTCGCTGAGGCCTACCCCAAACCCGCTTGGTCACTCGTGTCAGCAGTCCCGTTCTCGAGTGCGCGCAAGTGGTCCTCTGCGACTTTCGACGAACACGGCACTTGGCTGCTCGGTGCGCCGGAGATGTTGCTGCTCGATGACGCTGATGCCGCGGTGCGAGCGCAGGCAGAGGAGGTCGCTTCAGGTGGCTCACGAGTTTTGCTGCTCGCTCGATCTTCTGCGACTTCTGAAGCTGGACCCGATGCAGACCGTGGACCGGGGGCGCTTTCGCCGGTTGCGCTTGTGGTGATTGACCAGAAGCTTCGTGATGACGCTGCGGACACCGTGGCGTACTTCCTTGAGCAGGGCGTTCATGTCACCGTGATCTCGGGGGATAACCCCGGCACAGTTGGCGCGATCGCAGCGCAGGCTGGGATTCCGGGCGCTGACGCCCCGATCGATGCGCGAACCCTGCCTGAGGACACCGCTGAACTCGCCACCGTTCTCGATTCACATTCGGTATTCGGCCGGGTCACGCCGCTGCAGAAGCAGGCGATGGTTGATGCATTGCACCTTCGTGGCAAAACAGTTGCAATGACTGGTGATGGCGTCAACGACGTACTTGCACTCAAGCATGCCGATCTTGGCATTGCGATGGGCTCCGGATCAGGAGCCACTCGGGCAGTCGCCCAGTTGGTCCTGCTCAACAACAAGTTCTCCGTGATGCCGCACGTGGTTGCCGAAGGCCGAAAGGTGCTCGGCAATATCGAGCGTGTCTCTGACGTGTTCCTCACGAAGACCTTCTACGCGATCATTATCTCTTTGATGACGGCCGGTTCGGCTCTGGTGCCGTTCCTTGCGGCTCCGCTTGATTTTCCGTTCCTGCCGCGCCACCTCACGCTGATTGGCGCACTCACGATTGGAATTCCAGGATTCTTTCTTGCCTTGATGCCCAATAAAGAGCGTTTCCGGCCCGGTTTCTTCAAACGCGTTTTGTTGTTCACTGTGCCGGCTGGCGCTATTGCAGCATTCAGCGCGATGTTGAGCTACTACATCGCACTTCCAGATGAAGGCGCCACTCCCGCACAGGTTGTTTCTGCGCAGGGTATGGCCACACTGACGCTCTTCATCGTTACTACTGCTGTCCTGCTGCAGTCTGCGCGCCCACTCAATCTGATTCGACTTGGCATTGTGGCGCTCATGATCGCCATGTTCCTTGGTGTACTACTCATTCCATTCTTCGCAAAGTTCTTCGCGCTGCAGATGTCTTGGAATAGCACCACTTTGATAGCGGTAATCATCGGTCTAGTCGGGGCTGTGTTCGTGTGGATCGCGACGCTCATCACCGATCGATGGCGTCGCGCGTGAAGGTTGGGCTAGCCAAGATCTCGCTCTCCACGTCATCAGTTTTTCCGGAGTCGACGGAAAGTGCCTTCGAAATTGCGTCAATCCTTGGATATGACGGAATCGAAGTCATGGTTGGCACCGATGCGGCCAGTCAGAGCGTCGACGAACTTAAGCGTCTGCGTGACGTCTATTCGATGCCTGTGCTGTCCATCCATGCACCGTGTCTTTTGGTCACCCAGCGCGTGTGGGGGGTTGACCCGTGGGGCAAGCTCACCCGCGCGCGTGAAGTTGCGGAGGAACTTGGCGCGGACACAGTGGTGGTCCACCCGCCGTTTCGCTGGCAGCGTGAATACGGCCGGGAGTTCGTGGCGGGTCTGAAGCGCATGACCAATGAGACGCACGTGCAATTCGCGGTGGAGAATATGTTCCCGTGGCGGGCACGATCGCGCGAGGTGATGGCGTACTCGCCTGGTTGGGATATTCGTGACGAGGACTACCCCGCCACAACGCTTGATCTGTCGCACACCGCCGTATCTGGCACCGATGCACTTGAGATGGCCCGTGATCTCGGGGATCGCCTCACGCACTTGCACCTAGCTGACGGCAGTGGCTCAGCTCGCGACGAGCATCTGATCCCGGGCCGTGGCACGCAAGCGTGCGTTCCGGTCCTCTCGCACCTGCTCGACAGCAGCTTTGCTGGCACGATCGTGCTTGAGGTTTCCACCCGCAAGGCCTCGTCACAGACGGAACGTATGACCGACCTCGCGGAGGCACTGGCGTTTACTCGTCTGCATAGTGGTTCGGCCCCCTGAGCGCTCGCTCGCCTACAGTGGAGACATGTCTGCCGAGAGTGATCGCTCCGCCGTCCTCAAGGCCGCGATGGCGGCCTTCGCGGCCACAGGCTATGCCAGCAC
>JBIHZU010000248.1:0-2816 GCA_044240285.1 Candidatus Nanopelagicales bacterium
ATGTTGCCCCGCCTGCGCGCTCTCGCTGCCACAGATCCTCGAATCGGCGAAATTCGCGGTAGAGGCGCCATGCTCGCTATAGAAATAGTCAAGGCGGGCACTAAGGATCCAGATCCTGCTTTGACTTCGGCGGTCGCCAAGTATTGCCACGGCCATGGCGTCGTGCTCCTTACAGCCGGCACCTACTCCAATGTCATCCGTTTTCTGCCACCGCTCACGATTCCCGATGAGTTACTCACAGAAGGTCTCGATGTCGTCGCAGAAGCCTTCGCAGCCAACTAGCGTGCATGCATGAGCAATTCAGCACCACTCGGCGGACGCACTCTGGTGGGTTTTGATCTGGAGACAACCGGTGTGGATCCGTACGAAGCACGCATCGTCACAGCATCACTGTGCACGATCGGCGAGGCCGACCGTAACTGGCTAGCCGATCCGGGCATCGAGATTCCAGCGGGATCAACAGCCGTGCATGGCATCACCACTGACCATGCCCGCACTCATGGACGTGCCGCGAGCGAAGTAGTCGAAGAAGTCGCGTGTTCGTTGAGCGATACCTGGCAAAATGGTGACGTAGTCGTTATCTACAACGCCGCCTACGACCTACGAGTGGTGACCGAAGAGTTAGTCCGCCACGGCTTGCCACCGATCACCATCGGCCCAGTTCTCGATCCACTTGTCATCTGGCGCAACGCAGAGAGATACCGCAAAGGCAAGAAAACCCTCGCAGAAGCCGTCCTGCGCTTTGGCGTAGAGCTCACCGCACCTCACGAGTCGGCGGCAGATGCCACCGCTGCGATCTTGGTCACCGAGGGCCTCGCCGAACTTGTGCCTTGGCGCACCTGGACCCCCGAAGAAGCCGCCCAACTCCAGCAAAGCTGGAACCGCGAGTGGGCCGACAACTTCGCGGCATTTCTGAAGGGCAAAGGCGGCGACTGGGAGTCGGTGGACGGATCATGGCCGCTGGGCGCGCGACGAGCGGCCACATGAGCGAGACGGCAATTGTGGGCTCTGCACTTGCTCGCGATGTGAACGGGTCCGGACCGCCGTTGGTCCTTGTTCACGGACTGAGTTCATCTAGGCGAGCCTGGGACCTCATTGCCCACGAACTCGCCGAGGACTTCACTACGTATGCGATCGATCTGCCTGGGCACGGCGACTCTCCCGCCCTCACTACTACGACCCCCACGACTCCGCAGGAACTTGCCCGTGCCCTCGAGGACTTCCTCGATTCTGAAGGCATCGACAAGGCACACCTAGTCGGCAACTCCATGGGCGGCTGGATAGCTCTTGAAGTCGCTGCGAATGACCGTGCGATCTCTGTTACCGCACTGTGCCCGGCGGGTTTCTGGCGACCTAAGGAGCGTCCGACCAAGGGCCTGTCGAGGACACACCGCGCAGCCCTAGTCACGAAGCCGATCATCCCCGCCATCATGCGCATCCGCCCGCTACGGACTGCGCTATTTCGCACTGGCATGGAACGCGCAGGCAGCGTCCCCTATGCCGTTGCCCGCGATGCTGCATTGGCTCAGGCCTACGCGGAAGGCTTCGACTCGTGCTTGGCGGGTATGACCGGCCACAACTTCTCGCGTGCTGCTGATATTCCACACGACGTACCAGTGTCTATTGCCTTCGGCGACAACGACCACTTACTTCCTGCTCCACGATTCCAAGTGCGCGACTACGCGCCAGATCACGCACGTTGGGAAGTCCTATGGCGGTGCGGTCATGCACCGATGTGGGATGTTCCATCACTCACAACGCGGCTCATTCGCGAAACTGCTGCCTGCGCCAGGTCTCAATGAGTATTCGCGTGTACTCCGGCCCACATTCATTTGGTCGACCGGCAACGAAGGGCATGTGGATCCCGTGGACATTCGCTGGCCTCACAGTGCTCGCACAAATTCTTTGGGTACTCACCTCGGGGAACCTTCGGACGACCCTCACGATCACAGCGGTTGTTACATTTGCACTTTCTAGTGCCTCTCATGCGTTTCTCACTCGGGGCTCTATCTGGACCTCCGGCTACCTGATCGTCGCACTCGGCGTCGGGCTCGCCGTTGAGGCAGTAGGTACAGCGACGAGCATTCCCTTCGGGCCCTATACCTACAGCGACCTGCTCGGGGCGAAGATCTTTGGCGTTCCGTGGGTGATCCCGTTGGCTTGGGCGATGATGGCGTATCCGTGCCTGCTTCTCGCCCGACGCCTGAGCTCCTCGCGAATCTGGGTGCCAATTATCGGGGCCTGGACTCTTGCCAGCTGGGATCTATTCCTTGACCCACAAATGGTCGGTCAGGGCTACTGGACATGGAACACCAGCATCCCAAGCCTGCCTGGGATCCCTGGGATCCCCTTTACGAATTATCTGGGCTGGTTGCTCGTGGCACTCATCATGATGGCCCTGCTCGATCTGCTTCCTCGTGCACGGGCAACCGTCAAGGTTCCGGCGTTGATGCTCATGTGGACATATGCCTCTAGCGTCTTGGCCAACGCGGTCTTCTTTGGCCGTCCTTGGGTGGCCTTGTGGGGCGGAATTGCGATGGGTATCACTGTGCTCCCATGGGCGTACCGGCTATGGTTTGGTCGCCCATGAAGATTTCCCGTCGCAGACTCGGTCGTGCGCTGGCAGGTGCTGGCGCCGTGACCTCTGCTGCCATCACTGCGCACACCGCCTACAACGTGCGCAAGGTGCAAAAACCAGTCGAGAGCGACGTCGTCATCTCAGAACGTGTCTCTATCTTGTTGCCAGCCCGCAATGAAGCCGCACGCATAGCGCCGACGGTCGAATCACTACTTGCCCAGAAAGGCATCGCCGAACT
>JBIHZU010000249.1:0-2804 GCA_044240285.1 Candidatus Nanopelagicales bacterium
AGCCCCTGATTCCCGCGGGGTTGCCCAGCCAGTATGTCGACGTCGATCCAGACGAGACACAGGAATGGACTCGGGCCCTCGATCAGGTTGTCGACTCCGCAGGTGCCCAGCGCGCCCGATATCTCATGCTCTCGCTGCTGCGTCGTGCAGATGAGCGCAATGTGGGCGTGCCCAGTCTGCGCAGCACTGACTACATCAACACGATTCCGCCCGAGCACGAACCGTGGTTCCCGGGCGATGAAGACATCGAGCGACGAATTCGTGCCTACATTCGCTGGAACGCAGCGATCATGGTCCACCGTGCCCAACGTCCTGGCGTCGGAGTGGGTGGACATATTTCCACGTACGCATCAGCAGCCACGCTGTACGAGGTGGGTTTTAACCACTTCTTCCGCGGCCCCGATCACGTGGGCGGTGGCGATCAGGTGTTCTTCCAAGGTCACGCCTCCCCCGGCATCTACGCTCGCGCGTTTCTTGAGGGACGGCTGAGCGAGGGGCAACTTGATGGATTCCGTCAAGAGCTCACGCAGCCTCAATCCCTTCCCTCGTATCCACATCCACGACTCATGCCGTGGTTCTGGCAGTTCCCCACGGTCTCCATGGGACTCGGACCCCTGCATGCGATCTACCAGGCCCGCTTCAATCGTTATCTCCACGATCGAGGCATCAAGGACACCAGTCAGCAGCGGGTGTGGGCATTTCTTGGCGACGGCGAGATGGACGAGGTCGAGAGCCTTGGCGCAATCAGCTTGGCCGCCCGAGAGCGTCTCGACAACCTCACCTTCGTAGTCAATTGCAATCTGCAGCGACTCGATGGCCCCGTTCGCGGCAGCGGAAAGATCATTCAAGAACTTGAGTCAGTCTTCCGCGGAGCTGGTTGGAACGTCCTGAAGGTGGTGTGGGGTCGCAACTGGGATCCCCTACTCGCGCAGGATCGCGAGGGTGCGCTCGTCAACATCATGAACACCACACCGGACGGCGATTTCCAAACATACAAAGCCGAAGACGGCGCCTACGTCCGTAAGAATTTCTTTGACCGCGACCCGCGCACCGCGGCACTCGTGTCGAGCTTCTCCGATGACGAGATCTGGGCACTTCAGCGCGGCGGGCACGACTACCGCAAGCTCTACGCGGCATATCGCGCCGCTGCTGAGACGCAGGGTCAACCGACGGTGATCCTCGCCAAGACCATCAAGGGCTGGACCTTGGGGTCTCACTTCGAAGGCCGCAACGCTACGCACCAGATGAAGAAACTCAGCCTCGAGGACTTGAAGGAGTTCCGCGATCGCCTGCGGATCCCGGTTGCCGATGATGCGATTGACGCCAAGCTTCCGCCCTATTTCCATCCCGGTGTCGACAGTGAGGAATACCGCTATTTGCTCGATCGACGCCGCAAACTCGGCGGCGGTGTCCCTGAGCGCAGGGTGCGCAGCAAGGCGCTTCCCATTCCAGATGATTCCGCTTTCGAGAGCGTACGACGCGGCTCCGGCAAACAGCAGGTCGCCACGACAATGGCGTTCGTACGACTTCTCAAGGACCTCATGAAGGATCCGCAGATCGGCGAACGCTTTGTGCCGATCATCCCTGACGAAGCGCGCACATTCGGCATGGATTCGCTCTTCCCCACGGCACAGATTTACTCCCCGTTCGGACAGCGCTACACCTCAGTCGATCGTGAACACATTCTTAGCTATAAGGAATCCACCACTGGTCAAATCCTGCACGAAGGCATCAATGAAGCCGGATCCGTAGGTTCCTTCATCGCGGCGGGCTCTTCGTACTCCACTCACGGCGAGCCCATGATTCCGGTGTACATCTTCTACTCGATGTTCGGTTTCCAGCGCACCGGTGACGCATTTTGGGCCGCGATGGATCAGATGTGTCGAGGTTTCGTATTAGGCGCCACCGCGGGCCGGACCACGCTCAATGGTGAGGGCCTGCAACATCAAGACGGACATTCAATGTTGCTTGCCTCCACGAACCCCGCAGTCGTCGCCTACGACCCAGCGTTCTCCTACGAGGTTGCCCACATCGTCAAGGACGGCCTTCGCCGCATGTACGGAGAGAATTCCGAAGATATCTTTTATTACCTCACGCTCTATAACGAGCCATACGTACAACCTGCTGAACCGGCGGACGTCGACGTCGAGGGCATCCTCCGCGGAATGCATCTCATCTCACCTGCCCAAGAGAACTCCGCACCTCGCGCACAGCTGCTCGCTTCGGGAGTTGGCGTCAACTGGGCGCTGCGAGCCCAGGAACTACTCCACGAAGATTGGGGCGTCAACGCAGACGTGTGGTCGGTGACTTCTTGGAACGAGTTGCGCAGAAACGGCCTTGACGTCGATCGCCACAACCTGCTCAATCCCCTGGGTGAGCGTCAGACTGCCTACGTCACACAGCGGCTGGCTCATGCGCCTGGACCCGTGATCGCCGTTTCAGACTGGATGCGGTCTGTGCAAGATCAGATCCGCGAGTGGGTGCCACAGCCGTTCGTGTCGCTCGGCACCGATGGAGCTGGTAGATCCGACACCCGCGGAGCGCTACGTCGTCACTTCCTTGTCGATGCGGAGTCGATTGTTACTCAGACCTTGTCGATACTTGCTCAGACTGGAGAGATCGCAGCGGAACGAGCAGCTGCGGCCATTGATCGGTATCGTTTAACCGATCCGTCCGCTGCGGATGCAGGCAATACGGAAGGAGCGAGTTGATGTCCAGCAAACGCGACCCCAAGCGCTACCTAAAGTATCTCGCTGCCGAGCGCAACGCGATCCTGCTCTACTCCGCTCTCGCTGATCAAGCCA
>JBIHZU010000250.1:0-2803 GCA_044240285.1 Candidatus Nanopelagicales bacterium
GCCATGGGAGCCAGCACGACGGGCGGATCCACCGTCAAAGCCCCGGCACGGAGTAGCGTCACCTGAGGATTGTCCCTTAACACGCGTGGGGGCAAAAGCAGGAGGTACCGGTGTCGACAGCTGGAAGCACGATTCTGACCGGCAAGCGTCGCTGGTTTGCCCTAATACCCGTTGCGCTTGGTGTCGCGATGATCATCCTCGATGCGACCGTGGTCAATGTCGTTTTGCCCACCTTGATCACAGAGGTTGGCCTGACGACGACCGATGCTGAGTGGGTCACCGCGGCCTACTCGCTCACCTTTGCGTCACTGCTCATTGTGGCCGGGCGTCTTGCTGACCGATTCGGTAGGCGACTGATCTTCGTAATCGGCCTAGTGGTCTTTGTCATCTCCAGCGTGCTTGTCGCGATGTCGGGCAGCCCGGTCACCATCATCGGGGCTCGTGCCTTGCAGGGCGTAGGTGCCGCAATGATCCTGCCCTCCTCACTGTCAATCCTGAATGCAGTCTTTGTCGGCAAGTCCCGGGCCGCGGCCTTTGCGGTCTGGGGCGCGACCATCGGCGGTATGGCAGCCCTGGGCCCACTCGTCGGCGGCTGGCTGACGACGGACTTCTCGTGGCACTGGGCATTCTTGATCAACGTGCCGATCGGCGTGGTCGTCTTGATCGGTGCGCTGGTCTTTGTACCGGAGACAAAGGACAAGGCTTCCGCGAACGGCGCAGATGTCCTCGGCATACTGTTCTCCACCCTCGGACTTCTTGGCGTCGTGTTCGCTCTTATTGAAGGCCAACGCTATGGCTGGATAATCGCCACTCAAGAATTCACGGCCGGACCCATCACCTGGAGCACAGGCGCAATATCGATCGTCTTCGTCTCGCTGATCCTCGGCGTCGCGAGTCTCGTTGCTTTGCTCTTCGTTGAGCGCTCACGCGTCGCAGCGGGCAAGGCAGTTATTTTCGACCTAAGACTGTTCAAGATCCGTTCCTTCGCTGCGGGCAACGTGGTCGCTCTCGTTGTGAGCCTTGGAGAGTTTGGCTTGCTCTTCACGTTGCCGCTGTTCCTGCAATCTGTGCGCGCCTACACAGCACTAGAAACTGGCGTCATCCTGCTTGCTCTAGCCGTTGGCTCCTTCGTGGCCTCGGGTGCAGGTGCGGCCATGGCACAGCGCATTGGTCCGGTGCGTGTTCTTCAGATCGGCATGGCGTTGGAGGCGCTAGGCATCATCGGCTTGGGCTTTGCTATCTCCACGACTGTCGGCGGTTGGGGCCTAGTGCCGTGGTTGTTCCTGTATGGCCTGGGTGTGGGGTTCGCGACTGCTCAACTCACCGGTGTCATTCTCTCCGAGACTCCCGTCGCGCAATCTGGTCAAGCCTCCGCAATGCAATCCACTTCGCGTCAGGTTGGAGCCGCCATCGGCACCGCCATCCTTGGCACGACGCTGCTGCTCGGTTTAGGTCACTTCGTCAATAAGGATCTTCAAGAGGCCGGCGTTCCGTCTGCTCAAGCCGAGCAGATCACCCAAGTTGTGGCATCAAGTGCTGGTCAGGCAATCCCTGGTCTCGGCGACCCCGTCATCGTTGAAGCAGCTTCGCAAGGCTTCTCGTCAGCCACGAAGACCGTCTCGCTCGTCGCGGCAATCTTCGTCACGCTCGGGTTGCTCGCGAGCTTCCTGCTGCCTCGCAATGCGGCGCGAATCAGAGCCGAGGGTTACGAACCGCCCAAGGGATAACCTGTCCTCCTCACCCACGTGAAGGAGATTGCCATGGTCAAGTCCCGCCGCTCTGTCATCCTCATCGCCGCTGGTGCAGCGGTCCTTATCGCTGTGACCTCGGCATCATCTGCGGTCGCCACCCGAATGATCACTGGAGCAGACATCCAGAACCATACGATCACCGGCAAAGACCTCAAGGCCGGGACCATTTCCCTCGGACACCTTGATCGCACGAGTATTCGGGCCGGGCATGCACACCATTCGCGCGAGGCGTTCGTCGTCGGACGAGGCGCGTCAAAGTCGAAGGTCACTCGAGACAGCAACTCGAGTGTCAGGCTAAACAACTTTGCCATGACCCGCATCGCCGCCGTGACCTCGCTGCCCGTGGGGACCTACACCGTGGTTGTCGGGGGCTCGGTACAGACGACCGTAGTCATGGACCAGAGCAAAAAGTATTACCCTTCATCCGTCTGGTGCACACTCAATGCCCTGGGCACTCAGGTGGCTATGCAGGGATACGGTTCGTCGCCTAACGCCGCCACCAACTACAACCCCACCGTCGCAATGACTCGCGTGGTGACCCTCACTTCACCTGGCGACATCTCCGTAGCGTGCGAGATCGCCAGTTCCCTCTCGGGTTACAACGGCACTGCTGGCAACGCACTCATCGATCTGGTGGCGTTCCCGACGACGTCCTCTAGCGAGGGATAACAGATTCAGGCTGGGGCATGCGCGACGAACGCGATTCGCTCGCCCCAGCCGGTTTCGCTGGCGTCGAGTTCATCAACTTCGGCAAAGCCTGCTGCGCGCAAACGATCAGCCCAGACGTACTGCGGAAAGAGGCCGATGTCGTGCGACTCCTCAATGACGCGGTCTCCCACAGTCACAGTGAAGTCAATGCGGATTCCGCCTTCTCGCTCGCAGTAGCGCGCTTCGTAGTGCACGTCGCCTGAACCACCAATCATGACCGAGGGCTGCCAGTAGTCGGCGAGGTGATCGGGCACGACAACCAACATGCCGCCGGGCCGCAGGTGCTTGCGTGACGTCCGGAAGGCTGCGTCCATCTGATCGGTATCGAGAATGTAGTCCGCGGC
>JBIHZU010000251.1:0-2791 GCA_044240285.1 Candidatus Nanopelagicales bacterium
TCGAAGACCGGGCAGAGGGGAGTGAGGATGCGCTTGACCGTCAGGGCGCCGGTGATCAGGGCCTCATGTTCGGCTACGCGTGTGATGACACGCCCGAGCTCATGCCACTTCCCATTTCGCTTGCCCATCGTCTTGCCGAGCGATTGACTACGGTTCGTAAGGATGGGCTTGCCCCCTACCTACGCCCTGATGGCAAAACCCAAGTCACCATTGAGTACGACGCCCAAGATCGTCCGGTGCGCATCGACACGATCGTCGTCTCCTCACAACACGCGAAAGAAGTCGATCTCGAGGCGACCTTGTCGCCAGATATTCGCAGGCTCGTCGTCGAGCCGATTCTGGAGACGGTGGATCTCGACTCGAGTGATTTCCGTCTTCTCGTCAACCCAACAGGCCGATTCGAGATCGGCGGACCCATGGGTGACGCGGGCCTTACGGGCCGCAAGATCATCGTCGATACCTATGGCGGCATGGCGCGTCACGGCGGAGGTGCTTTCTCCGGCAAGGACCCGTCCAAGGTGGATCGTTCAGCTGCCTATGCGATGCGCTGGGTGGCCAAGACCGTTGTCGCCGCCGGCCTTGCGCGTCGTTGTGAGGTTCAGGTCGCGTACGCGATTGGAAAGGCGCATCCGGTTGGCGTGTTCGTGCAGACCTTCGGCACAGGAGTGCTTCCTGACGAGAGCATCCAGCAGGCAGTACTCGACACCTTCGACCTCCGTCCGGCTGCGATCGTGCGTGACCTGCAACTGCTCCGGCCGATCTACCGGATCACCTCGGCCTATGGGCACTTTGGCCGTCCGTCCGGTACCAACGAACTCCTCGACAATGACAACCCCAGCAAGCGCACCGCAGTGGGTCCGACCTTCACCTGGGAGATCACAGACCGGATCGATGCGCTGCGCTCGGCCGCAGGAGTCTGACCGCACTGTCATGATGCGGGGGTGACCTCGACCGCCGGAGATATCGCTCGGGTGCTCGTCGACGTGGGCTTGCCCCACCTCGATCGCCCGTTCGACTACCTTGTGCCCGAATCCATGTCGGCTAAAGCCATGCCTGGAGTTCGGGTTCGCGTGCGGTTCGCCGGAAGACTTGTTGATGGCTTTGTGCTCTCTCGTGAGTCCGAGACCACGCACAAGGGCCGACTTTCGCCCTTGAGTTCTGTTGTGTCGAGCGAGGTCGTGCTCCGAGACGACGTACTCGAACTGTGCCGCGCAGTCGCTGAGCGCTATTCATCCACGCTCGCGGATGTCGTTCGATTCGCCGTACCACCACGGCATGCTCGGGCCGAAGCAGCGCCTGACGTCGCACGTGAAGGCGTCTGGGAAGCGCCCGGAGCTGGTCCGTGGAGCGACTATGTCGGTGGTGAGGCGCTCCTCGAACGCATTGGTGATGGGTCGTCGTGTCCTCGCGCAGCGATCGGCATGTTGCCGACCCGCGATCCCTTTGCCGAGATTCTCGTGCTCGCCCAAGCAGCGCTGGCCTCAGGTGGCGGTGTGCTCATTGTCGTTCCAGACGCTCGCGACGTCGCACGGGTCACCGCTGCCGCTGATCTAGCGCTGGGGAGGGGCGTTGCTGTCACACTGACTGCTGATCTCGGTCCACAACGCCGCTACCGCGCGTTCCTTGATGTGCTGCGAGGCAACGCGCGCGTCGTAGTTGGTACCCGTGCTGCGGCATTTGCTCCGGTAACACATCTGCGGCTCGTGGTCTGTTGGGACGATGGCGACGATCTATATTCGTCGCCGCAATTTCCATACTGGCATGCGCGGGAGGTGCTCGCCTTGCGGTCGCACCTACAGTCCGTGCCACTTGTTCTTGCGGGCTATGCGCGAACCCCTGAAGTCCAAGTTCTCATCGACTCCGGTTGGGCAAAGGCAGTCCTGCCGCGTCGTCCCGCACTGCGTAGCGTGGCACCGCGCGTAGCCGCGTCTGGTGGCGACTTCGAGCGTGAACGGGATCCTGCTGCAACAGCCGCGCGCATTCCGCACAACGCGTGGACCACAGCACAAGCTGCTCTCGCTTTGGGTCCCGTGCTGGTGCAAGTGCCCTTCGCCGGTTACGCGCGCGGACTTGCATGCGGCACCTGTCGTTCACCTATGCGATGTGCATCGTGTGCAGGCCCGTTGCAGATTCCGCGCACTGAGCAAGCTCCCATGTGCGTGTGGTGTGGTGCTCGTGCGTCGACGCACGCATGTTCGACCTGTGGTGGCACCGCGGTCCGCGCACAGGTGATCGGTTCGGCGCGTACTGTAGAAGAGCTGGGCCGGGCTTTTCCGGGAGCTCGCGTAATTCGCTCCGATGGGGAGCATGTTGTCAGTTCAGTGGATTCGGCTCCTGCCCTCGTGGTCGCGACCACCGGTGCCGAGCCGCAGGCCGAAGGTGGCTACGCCGCCGTACTTCTTCTCGATGCCCGCGCGTTGTTGGAGCGACCGGGACTTCGCGCTGGTGAAGAAGCGTTGCGGCGATGGTGCAACGCGGCCGCTTTAGCGCGTCCGGGAGCGCCAGTAGTCGTGACGGCAGATCAGGCAATTCCCGCTGTACAAGCACTCATGCGATGGGATCCTGTCTGGTTCAGCAGTCGCGAACTCGCTGAGCGTGAACACCTGGGGCTCCCACCGGCCGTTCGGATGGCGGCTCTGACTGGCGAGCAGGTCGCCGTGGCCGAGATGCTCTCTATCGCGAGCTTGCCTACCGGTACCCGAGTGCTTGGGCCCGTACCCGCGCCACGCCGAGAGGCACCAGATGCGGTGCGAGCGTTACTTTCCATCACGCGAAGGGAGGGCATGACTCT
>JBIHZU010000252.1:0-2788 GCA_044240285.1 Candidatus Nanopelagicales bacterium
AAGGCCACCTTCCAACTCACGGTCACCGCACCTGAGCACTGGCAGGTCGTCAGCAATTACCCCGGCGCCCAGAAAAGCGCATCGGTGTGGGAGTTCGAAACAACTCCGCGCATCTCCACCTACATCACCGCACTCGTTGCTGGTCCGTACGCATCGGTGTTCGACTCCTACACCGGGCCGCACGGCACATACCCGCTCGGCATCTACTGCCGCGCCTCACTCGCCCAGTACCTCGACCCTGAAGACATCTTCCTGGTCACTAAGCAGGGTTTTGAGTTCTTCGAGCGCTCCTTCGGTGTGGGCTACCCGTTTGCGAAGTACGACCAGCTGTTCGTACCGGAATTCAATGCGGGTGCGATGGAGAACGCGGGCTGCGTGACCTTCCGCGAGGAGATGGTCTTTCGGTCTCGCGTGACTGACGCCTCCTACGAGCAACGCTCCAACACGATCCTGCACGAACTCGCACACATGTGGTTTGGCGATCTGGTCACCATGACGTGGTGGGACGACCTGTGGCTCAATGAGTCCTTTGCAGAGTGGGCCGCGCATCACGCTGACCGTTTGGCGACGCGCTTCACCGATGCCTGGACGACATTCCTTAACCAACGCAAGGCGTGGGCCTACCGCCAGGACCAGTTGCCGTCGACTCACCCGATCGCGGCCGACATGGTCGATCTCGATGCGGTGCGGGTGAACTTCGATGGCATCACCTACGCCAAGGGTGCTTCTGCATTGCGTCAACTCGTTGCGTGGGTCGGTGAAGAGGAGTTCCTACGCGGTATTCAGGCGTACTTCACCAAGCACGCGTGGGGCAATACCGAACTCAACGACCTGTTCGTCGAGCTCGAAGCGGCCAGTGGTCGCGATCTGAGCGGTTGGTCGCAGGAGTGGCTGCAGACATCAGGCGTCAATCTGATGCGTGCTGATATTTCACTCGACGCCGACGGCAACTTCACCTCGGTGGCGATTGTGCAAGAACCCCCGACCGTCCCCGAAGGTATTGCGCCCACGCTGCGCTCGCACCGCATGGCGATTGGTCTCTACGACCAGACTTCCGCTGGCCTCATCCGTCGCGATCGCATCGAACTCGATGTCATCGGAGCGCGCACTGAGGTGCCGCAACTCGCTGGGCAAAAGCAGCCGGACTTGCTCCTACTTAACGACGATGACCTCACGTTCACCAAGATTCGTCTTGACGAGCGTTCGTGGCGAACCGCGGTCTCCTCGATCGGCGCACTGGAGTCCTCCATGCCACGCGCGTTGATCTGGGGTGCGGCGTGGGACATGACGCGTGATGCCGAAGTTTCCACAGGTGATTACCTCGAGCTCTATCTCAGCGGCATTCCGCGCGAGACCGACATTGGTGTTGTGCAAACGGTCATGCGTCAGTTGCGTACCGCGATCGATTTGTACGCCGCTCCCGAGCACATCGAGGGCTACACGATTCGCCTCGCCGATGCTCTGTGGGCGTGGGCGCAGGAGTCCGAAGCAGGCAGTGATCGCCAATTGGCATTCGTGCGCGGGCTCACCGCTACTGCAACGACGCCCGCACAGATCGACATCGTCGCAGGGCTGTTGGCGGGAAGCACAACTCTGCCCGGTCTCGCGATCGACACCGACCTGCGCTGGTCGTTGCTGCAGCGACTCGCAGCGAAGGGGCGCGCTGAACTTCCCGAAATCGAGCAGGAGTTGGCTCGTGATGCGACAGCCACGGGTCAGCGTCAGGCCGCCATCGCGCGTGCCTGCCGTCCGACGCCGGAGGCGAAAGAGCTTGCGTGGGCTGATCTTGCCGAGCGCGACGACATGCCCAACGCGATGATCGAGTCGACCATCATGGGCTTCCAGCAAGGTGAGCCAGAGCTGTTGCTGCCCTTCCGGGCACGCTACTTCGGCAGTCTGAAAGATATCTGGGAGCGCCGAACTGCGGAGATGGCACAGGACCTCGCTGTCGGTCTCTATCCCGCGCTCCTCGTGTCCGCTGACACGCTGAGTGACACCGACGCATTCCTTGCCGATGAGTCCCTACATCCGTCACTGCGTCGTCTCGTCACCGAGTGCCGCGATGGTGTGGCGCGTGCGTTGAGGTGTCGGGTACGCGACGCTAGTTAGACGTCGCGTACGTGCAGCACGGGGGCGCTGCGGCCTTGCTCTCCTAGAGCAATAAGGCCGTCGCGCAGACCACCGAGCAAGTCACCAACGTTGAACGACGACGTCATCGACATCGCCGCGAGAGAACAGGCGTGGTTAGTGAGGCCGACGCGGGCCTGACGGCCAGTGACGATGTGCAGTTCGCGCTCGTTGGGGTCAACGGCGACCAAGACAGACATCGCCGGATCCTGCAGCTGCCCGTGCAAGCCGAGCGCCGTCTCACGGCCATTAGCCAAGTCACCGACGTAGACGCTAAACGTCAACCCGGAGAGCTTCTCCGCTGTCTGCACCACGCGGGTCAACTCCGAACGCTGATGGTCGGTCAGCACTACAACATCACCAGCGGGCACTTGCGCCTCCTCGGTCGTCCTCGGATGGAGCAGCCAGAATCGAGGGTCGCTCGCCTGTCGCTGCGTTGCCGATCCACAGCGCCTCACCACTCCAGGTGGTGGATCCCCCGCGACGCGCACTGCGGGTCCATCCCGGTGCTAGTACGAGGAGTACGACTACCAGGGTCACAGCGAGAGGGATCCCCACGAAAAATCCGAGGGTCTCCAAGGTCGAGTACGGGTACTCAGCGAGAACACTGTTCATGAGATTCAGTCTATCGAATGAGACTCGAGCGCCCGGGCGACCCTGT
>JBIHZU010000037.1:0-9860 GCA_044240285.1 Candidatus Nanopelagicales bacterium
GTCAATGCGGTGGGCCCTGGATTTATCAGTACAGATTTGGTGAAGAACGGTCTCCCCCCAGAGACCTATGACATGCTCGCAGGCATGCATCCGATCGGCCGGATGGGAACTCCTGAAGAAGTCGCAAAGCTCGTGCTTTTCCTTGCATCTGACGATTCATCCAACATGACAGGTGGCTACTACCCCGTCGATGGGGGCTACACCATCCGCTAGGAGGCTTCACAATGTCTGATTCCATGCCCCCCGGTTTCTCCATGCCGCTTGGCGCATCTCTTTATCCGCCGCCGCCCTACGAGTTCCGTCGCGCCGACCAAGCGTGGATTCAGTACGAGGTTGACACCGAGGCGATCAAGCAGATGTTGCCGCCTGGCGTAGAACCCGACAGTGATCCGGCCGTGTGCGAAGCGTGGGTGTGCTGGTATTCCTGGTCGACCTTCGGACCATTCCACGAGGCCTACATCATGGTGCGCGTCATCGTTGACGGTGTGCGTTACTGGTATCAGCCGGTCATCTTCACTGACAGTGAAGTCCCCCTCGCTGCTGGTCGTGAGGTGTGGGGCTTCGCGAAGAAGCTTGCTGTCATGAGTTGGGATTGGGGTGGCGCCTCGCGTGGAGGCACCCGTAATGAGCAATTGCTCTTCACCGTCGAGCGGCCGGCAGGTCAGCGCATCATGACGTTCACGATGGCACCCGAGGCACCGTACCCACCCGCTGAGCGCGAGAACCTTCCCGTGCTCAGCTTCCGGCATCTTCCGCCCAGTGAGGAGGGTGCGCCCCCGGCCGCGTCGGAGTTGGTCCGTCTCGATGTTGCAGGTGCCCTCTACAAATCTGCCGACGGCACACCGGAGTTCTGGACCGGCCGTGGATCGGTCTCCTTTGATGCCCGCAGCACCATTGATCCGTGGCATGTGTTCACTCCTACCAAGATCCTTGGTGCCTATTGGACAACAGCTGACTTCAGCTTGCCCTTGGGCACGGTCGTGAAGGACTACCTCGCGTAGTGGATATCAACACGTGGTTCAACCAAGCCAACACCTACCCTGCACCACCGTGGGCGTTTCGAGGTTCGAACCAAATTGCTATCAACTTTGATGCCGAAGCCGCTGCAATCGCTGCGTTGCTCCCACCCGGCGTGACCATGGATCTCGAGCCTGACGGCTCCGCACGTTGCGAGATCCGCATCTGTTGGTACCCCTGGTCGGTCTATGGTCCGTTCCATGAGTGCTACGTACTCGTGCGTACCCGACACAAAGATGAGACCGTCTGGTTCCTACCACTGATCATGACCGATAACGACATTCCTACCTCATGTGGTCGCGAGGTCTGGGGATACGCCAAGAAGTTGGCCACCATGTCTTGGCAGTGGGGCGCGCACACTGGTGGACAGGTCGTCTTCACCATGGAACGCCCAGCTGGCGTACGCCTATTGACCGCTACCTTCGCACCGCACCGCCGTGCACTGCCTGCCGAGCGCGTGGGTCACCACGTGATGAGCCATCGTCACATCACCGGTGGCAACGGCGAAACCGTCAGCGAACTTATCCTCGTCGGTGGGTCCAAGGCGCTACATGTGAGCGCAAACGGCGAACTCGATATGTGGGCTGGTCCAGGCAGCATCAACGTGCCCGGCGCCTCAATTGATGATCCGTGGCACTTTGTTCGGCCTACTCGGATCAACAATGCCTACTGGATGATTACCGATTTTGCGCTAGAGCCAGGACGCGTGGTCGACGACCTCACACTGGTTCGGTGAGGTTCTCCCGCACAGCCGACAACTGCTCTTCAGTAACCCCTCGCGCAAGCAAGTAACTGTCTACTCCACCGTAGATACGGCGCACTTCCTCAAGAAACCTCGTGATGTTGCTTCCCTGGGTTAAGCGCATCTCTGGCGGAAGCAGGCTGATGCTGTCGCCGTAACTCTTCAGTGTGCGCAGTCGATCCAAAACTGCGTCCACGTAGTCTGAGCTCAGTTCGTATTCGGCTGCGATGTCTTCGTCAGATGCACCCGCAACAGAGAGCACCATGGCAATGGCGACACCAGTACGGTCTTTCCCGGCGGCACAGTGAATGACAGCGGGCACACCGCCTACCTCGGCCAAAGCTCGGAACACACCAGCAACTGAATCAGGCATGGTCGTCAAGTAGCCCAAATAGTGAGGCACCATCGGATCTTTGCCGGTCAAGATGGGCGTTGCATGGCCCTGATCCTCCGACCGGGTGCCAGCGACATCGAATGGCAGATGGTGGTAGCCAACGTCACGCGACTCCAGCAAACCGCGACCTTCAACGGCCACTTCATAATCAAGGCGAAGATCGATGATGGTACGAAGCCCATGTTCGTCGACGAGCAACTCCACGTCGCGAACGGTCAGGAACTGCAGGGTGTCACTTCGAAAGAGCTTGCCCTTGGCTACCTGCCGGCCTTCGCCGGCAGGTAGACCACCCGCATCGCGGAAATTAAGAGCACCCTCAACCTGCGTCATCCGGCGAATGAACGAGCCGTGCAACCACCGTCAACAACGAGTATGGAGCCGTTGCAGTAGGAGGAGTCGTCCGATGCGAAGAATGCATTCGCGGCGGCGATTTCAGAGGGGGCGGCGGGGCGAGCGATCGGGGCGAGCACACCAGCAACCGCAGGGTCTGCGAAGAGCGGGGTAACCGCTTCCACCATGGGGGTGTCCACAAAGCCGGGGGCCACAACATTGCTGCGGATGCCCTGCTTGATGTAGGTGATGCCGAGTGAACGCGAGAGGTTGACGATTGCACCCTTAGCAGCGGTGTAGGTATGTCCGTCGTAGAGACCTGTGACGCCGGCCATGCTGGCGACGTGTACCAAGGAACCCGAGCCCTGCGTGATCATCTGCTTGATTGCCTCACGGCTGCAGGAGTAGTACGGGTAGAGGTTGATCGACATAACGTCGTTCCACCACTCTGGTGATGTCTCATGCAACGCAGCCATCGAGCCAGGGTTGTCGATGCCGTACTGCCAGCCCACGCCTGCATTGTTGACAAGAGCATCAACGCGACCGTAACGCTTCACCGTGTCAGCAATGAGCGCGACGGCACTGCCATCTTCACGAAGGTCTGCAGCAAAGATGTTGCCACGTCCACCGAGTGCCAATGCCGAGTCCAAGGCCTCTTCAAGAGTCGCCTTCGTACGTGAACAGCCAACGACCGTGGCGCCTTCAGAAGCAATACGCTCCATTGTGGCGCGTCCGATGCCGGTGCTGGCTCCGGTGATGACAACGACCTTGTTATCGAGACGACCCATAGCGCTTCCTCCTGATGGTGATAAATGAATTTCGGTGCCCTACGGGGCGACCTGAACCTTGATAGAAACATCCTTGTCGAGCTGAGTACGGAAGGCTTGTTCGATGTCATCGAGAGCAAACGTGTGCGTGATGACTGGAGCCGCCTGAATCCGTCCACTCGCGAGCAGGGACAGCACCTGGGCAAATTCGCCGCGGTAGGCAAATGTGCCGGAGACGCTCATTTCCTTCTGCACGATCTGGTTAGCAGGAACCATCACGTCGCCTTCGTACAACGCAGCAATACGCAATTTGCCCCCAGCACGCGTCATGGAAACTGCCTGGTTAAGCAGAGCACCCACACCTGAAGCTTCGATAACGATGTCCGCACGTGCACCAACGCCATAAGCACCGGGGCCGGTGATCTCCGTGACGGCCTCTAGCGCGTCGACCTCTCGGCCGTTGATGGTGATGTCAGCGCCGAGTTGGGCAGCGAGCTTGAGCCGCACCGGCGAGATATCAATGCCAATAACTCGGCCTGCACCAAGAGCCTTGAGCATCTGCACCGTGTTAAGTCCGATGCTCCCGAGACCTAACACCACGCACGTGTCAGACGGACCCGGAGCAGACATCTTCGCCGCATGCAATGCAACCGCTAGCGGCTCCACTAGTGCACCCGCCGCATCGTCAACGTTGTCGGGGATCTTGTAGAGGTTGCCGCCAAGCACGACATTCGGAATGCGCACGAATTCTGCAAAGGCACCCGGGAGGCCGTAGGCAACGCTCTCCGCGAGACCGATCTCGCAGAGATGGGTCGCTCCTTCTAGGCAGCGCGGGCAACGTCCACAGGTGGACAGCGGAACCGCTGTCACACGGTCGCCAATCTTGACCCCTTGCACATCCTTACCAATTTCGACGATCTTGCCACTGAACTCATGGCCCATCACCTGACCGGGGGCGATGAATGCTCCTTCGAGGTAGGAGTGCAAATCAGAGCCACAGATTCCACAGTCGACTACATCGACCACGACATCATTGGGCCCGGCAACTGGATCGGGGATCTGCTGAATGGAGAGCGTCTCCGGCCCATCGAATACTGCTGCCTTCACGATCTACTCCTCCAACGATTCTGCGCTTCGAGTCATGTACGTCTCTTCGATCTCGTGGATGCGAGCGCGTGCCTCGTCACCACTGAGGTCGAGGACAATTCGGCCACGCTGCATCACGAGTGCACGATCGGCGTAGGCAAGCGCCTTGCGGGCATGCTGTTCGACCATGAGAACACCCGCATTGCGCTTATCCGCAGCCTCGCGAACGGCCTTCAAGAGGCGGTCCACGATGAGTGGTGCAAGACCGAGCGACAACTCATCTGCGAGGAGTAGTCGCGGCTGACGAGCGAGCGCACGTCCCAGCGTGAGCATCTGTTGCTCTCCACCGGAAAGCAGGCCAGCACGGACCCCGATGCGCTTTTCCAATTCGGGGAAAAACTCCAGAACGGCCTGTGGCTCGATCCCGGCGAGACGAATGTTGTCACGCAGGGAGATCGACTTGATGACGGAACGCTCTTCAGTCACGTACGAAAGGCCGGTGCGTGCGCGGCGATGCAAACCGGCAACAGTGACTTCACCGAACATCTCTACAGACCCCGACATGATCGGAAGTACACCCGCGAGACCCATCAGCGTGGTGGTCTTACCGGCGCCATTGGGGCCAAGAACACACACCACTTGGCCTGACTGAACCTCGAAGTTCAGTTCGCGTACAACTGGCTGACCCACGTAACCAACCGAAATATTGTCGGCCTTGAGAACGACGGTGCCCTTGACGCTTTCGGCGAAAGCCTTCTTGCTCATGCGTGCTCCTCCGACTTGATCGCTGCCTGCGCATTGGCGGCCTGTTCGGGATCTTCTTGGCCTAGGTACGCCGCGATCACTGCCGGATCGTTGCGAACCTCATCTGGCGTGCCGTGGCTGATCTTGCTGCCGAAGTCGAGAACCACGACCTCGTTACAGACCGACATCACGAAGTTGACATCGTGTTCAACAAGCAGAATGGCCATGCCCCAATCGTCGGCAAGGCGCTTGACCAGCTTCGCCAGTTCGCGACTCTCTGATTCGTTGAGGCCGGCAGCTGGCTCGTCAAGCAAGAGCACGCTGGGCTGCGCGGCGACCGCACGGGCAATCGCCAAGAGTCGACGCTTGCCATAGGACAGATCGTCTACGCCTCGACCAAGGTCACCCTCGAGATCGAATTCACGAATGGCGCTGATGGTCGTCGCCGTGAGTTTTGCTTCCTTCGGGTAGAAGAGGTCCCGCAGGTACGACACGAAGTCACGCGGATCGCTGGCTGCCTTCAAGTTATCGATGACAGAGCAGTCTTCGAATAACTCGAGGGCCTGGAAGGAACGACCGACTCCCGCACGTGCACGCTTGGTAGTCGACCAAGACGAGACATCCTGCCCATCAAGCAGGATTGCTCCTTCAGAGATCTTCGTGAAGCCGGTGACTGCGTCAATGAATGAGGTCTTGCCCGCACCGTTGGGCCCGATGAGTCCTGTGATCTGTCCCGGACGCACAAACAAGTCGACAGTGTTTACGGCCGTGGTGCCGCCGTAACGGACGGTAATTCCACGTGCCTCGAGTGTGCGCGGTCGCACCTTCTCCACCTCGCCCATCTGTGTGGGGAGGTCATAATTCGGCGGTAGTTCCGTGCGTCCGAATGCCCAGAAGAGAATCGCACCGACGGCAAGCAAGCCCGCCAAGAACCACGAGCTCTGGATGCCGCCATAGACCACACCCGCCGCTGTCAGGAGCACAGCGACAACCGTGAGGACCACGCGACCGGACTTGGCCGCCGGAATAGTGCGGACAATCTTGATCACTGCCAGCACCAAAATCGCTACAGAGACTGTCCACATGGTGAGGACGTAGAAGAAGATTGCGCCGAGCACAGCCTCTCCCACGACAAACATCAAGGTGCGCACGACTGCGCTCGTACGAGCGCGAATGATTGCGACCACGTAGGTCAACTGCGCAACAAAGATCGCAATCACAGCCATCTTGTTGTCGTCACGCCCCAGATAAACCAAGGCGGCGGCGGTCGGAATAGCCATGCCTAGAATCGCCAACCACACGTTGAATTCTCGATGACGCCAAGCGATCATCGCAATCACCGGCACTTGACCCACGAGTAGCAGTGGTGCTGCTTCGGGAACCTGGCCGGCAAAATACAGGATCGCTGCCAGCAGCGTCGGAATCAATAGTGCGATGCCTTCCTGAACCATGCTGATCTTGTCTCCGCGCTGGACGCCCCAGACCGAAACAGCAAGCCCGAACAGGATCAGGCCATAGGCCATAAATGCAACACGACCTTCGTCGGTCGAGGCATTAGTGGCGTAGAGGATGACAGCGCCGATGATGGGAATGAACAAACCAATCCGCACCATTGAACTGCGATTAAACGGAGCCTTTTCCAACAAGACCATCGTGGCAACCATCTGAGAAATGACCACAACAAGGAACAAGGTCACCAGGAAGCTCGTCGACCAGGAAGGCGGCTTGTGGCCGTTCAACCAAACAAGAATCCCCAACGTGAGTAGCCCTAAGATAACTCTTGTCGACAACCCTGCTAAATCGCGCCGTTTCATACCGACGGCCGTGGAGGACAGAATCAAGGCGATGGCAAACCAGCAGAAGTTGCCCCAGTCGGCCTTGGGTACGAAGAGGATAATGCCCACTACTAGGAACAAGCCGACAACGGGAACTGCGAGTCGCTTGCCGACGGGGCCGCCAGTCTTCAAGAAGCCTCTCACCATCTTGGCCTGACCAGAAGTCTCGGCCGCGATGCCGTCCTGATTGAGCAGCACCATGATGAGCAAGCCAACGCCGCCGATGAGCGGAATCCATGCTTTGACATCACCGAGTTGCAACAGAGTCTGGCTGTTGAGGCCGCCATCAAATAGCGTGCCACCCAGCACCGATCCGGCGAGATAGCCGATGCCGCCGATCATTGCATCTGCAATCAAGATGATCGATCCAAAGTTGCTGTATTCGGCGTACGAGGGTGCGCTGTTGCGGAAGAGATAGAAGATGCCGCCGACACCGGCGATGCCCGCAGCAATAGTGAATGCATAGAGCTTCGCACTGCGGACGTTGATACCCAGCGCAGCAGCCGCTCGTTCATTTGCGCGCACTGCGAGCAGTCGACGACCCACCCGACCACGACGGATATTGCTGACCAAGATCAGCATCAGTACGAGAGCAATCATGACCACAATGGTGTAATTCTGCGGAGTGTCCGGCGAGGTGGACAAAAAGTTCCAACCGAAGATCGAGGGCGGTGGCATGCTTCCTGGGTTGATCCCACCTGTCCAGTTCTGGTTCTTGAACAACACCAGTTCGAGGGTGGTACCCAGACCAAGAGTCAAAATCGCGAGGCTAATACCTCGGGTACGAATCGCCGGAATCGCAAATATGGCACCAAGAACGAGGACCGCAATAATGCCTGCGGCAAGCACCACAAGGAACGGGTAGTCAAAGTTCGGATTCGACTCGTTACGGAAGGGCCAACCCGTTGCCGCGAGTCTGCCGGCGACAAAGGCGGCGAAAATGGCTAACGCAAACTGCGCTAGTGACAGCTGACCCGCATAACCGGTCAACACCACAATCGACAGGATCATGATCGCCACAGCCATGGTGACGGTGTAGGCATTCAACCACTGCGGAGTGACAGTCCACATTGCGACCAGCAGCAGAGCAAGCGCGGGGACAATCCAATTCCAGCGAAGCTTGCCTAGGCCAACCGATGGCAGGCGTTGGAGGATGTAGTCGCGCTGCGGGATTCCCTGACCGCGCACCATCATCCACACCACGATGAAGATCAGCGGAACGGCCTTGCCAATGTCGCCGATGCTGGTGATCCAGGAGCTCACCAGAGTTTGGACGACACCCATAACGAGTCCGGTTAACAAAGCAACGGGGAACGAACGGAAGGACGCGACCAGCGCGACCGAAGTCGCTGCAAGAACGAGGTCACTGAAGACACCAGGCCGCAAGCCAACATTGGACTGGACGATAAGAATTGCCGCGAGGCCCGCGAGCGCACTACCAATCGCCCAGTTCAACACAGCGATCGTGTTCGGAGACCATCCCAATGACGCAGCCACTGTCTCGTTCTCAGCAACAGCTGTGGTGCCGAGGCCGAAGCGGGTGTACTTGTAGAAAAGCCACAAGAGGATGGTCACGATGATTGCGATGCCGAGCAGGATCAAACGATCAGGATTGATGCTGATCGTGTCGGTGATGGGAACGGGCTTATTGGGGAAGTTGCTTGGCCACTGACGGATAGTCGAGTTGAAGATCAAGATGATTAACGCCTGAAGCGTGAGCATGACGCCCAAGGTTGCGATTATTCGGACGAGCGGTGATCTTTTGCGAAGCGGGCGCATCACAAGGAGCTGCACCACAACGCCGATTAGTGCTGATGTTGCCACGCCAATAATCAGAACAGCCCAGAACGGCACCTTGTTGTTGACGTTGAGGGTCCAGGCAACATAGGCGCCGACCATACCGATAGCACCTAGGCCAAGGTTGAGAACACCTGACCCACGGAAGATCGTGATGAGGCCCTGCGCGCAGAGCACATAGATGGCTCCAACGCCTAGGCCGATGAGCAGGGTCCTGATCAGATCTTCCACGTCGACCTACTCCAAAAGTATCAGGGCGCATAAGCGCGGGGAGAGGGAGAAAACTTCGTAACACAAACGTACCGTAGAGAACTCTGTGGGGTCCGGAAAATCCCGAACCCCACAGAGATAGAACTAGTAAATCTTTTTCAACTAGCCGGCGATGATCGGTCCGACGTTGTCGAAGGCGTCACATGCACCGAGCGGCTCAATTGCGCCACCCTTCATCGTGGAGTACACGACTGAGGTGTTGAACATGCGGGTGAATGCGCCACCGAGTGCCTCGGAGAAGTCATCCGCGAAGTTCACATCGGGGATCATTCCGGGCAGGTTGATGACTGCAGTCGGAGCTGCCTTAAGGAACGTGGCAGCATCGATGCCGACACCCACCTTGTCACCAAGCTGCTTGAACGCCATGTAGGCAGTCCAGGTGCCGAGTCCACCGAGGCTGTTGTAGTCCTCGGTCGAAGGTGCCTGAGTGTCACTCAGCGCCTGACGGTAGGTATCAAATGCGGGGCACGAAATATCGGGGTATGCACCCACGATGATCGAGCCTTCGAGGGTCGCCTCATTGCCGACGAGCACCTTGCTATCCAAGTTGCCCTGCGGTCCGAAGACAGTTACGCCCTGCGGAGCAGCAGCGTTCCATGCTGGCATCCATGCGAGCCACGACGTCTCAGTCACAACGCCGAGGATGCAGTCAGTGCCGCCCTTGAGGGACTCTGCTACCTGCGGTGCGTAGTCAGTTGCGACCGAGGGGAGAACCGTGAACTCCGGATCAAGCGCGGTGAAGCCGATGTTCGTTGCGGCAGCCTGAAGAACTCCGAAGAAGCCCTCAGCACCCTGGATGATGACGGCATGCGCCTTCTTGCAGCCGATCTCCTGAGCCTTCTTGATGAAGCCCACGCCGTACATCTGATGTGAACCGA
>JBIHZU010000253.1:0-2782 GCA_044240285.1 Candidatus Nanopelagicales bacterium
CCCCCCGCAGGGGTCGTAGCCGGTGACCACGTCGGCATTCTCTTCGTCGAGGACTCGAGCAATCTCACGAGCAACTAAGGATGCTTCCACGTGTGCAAGTCCGTCGTGCTCCGCGCGCAGCCCAGAGTCGCCGTATCCCAGAGACACCACCCGGGCGACCCCCAAAGCGGTAGCGGAGGAATCGAGTTCGCTCAGTCGACGCGTGCCAAGGTCTACCGCAAGTGCGGCATCTGTGAGGCCCGCTTCCCCGTTAGTGGCGACCACGAGCACTACCCGGTTGCCCTCTGCCGTCGCGCGCGCCATCGTGCCCGAGGTGAGGAGGGACTCGTCATCGGGATGGGCGTGGCAGAACACCAGAGTGCGGGACATAGGTACATCGTGCCGTACGGTCAAGGCGTGCGGATCGTCCACATCAGTGATTGCTACCTGCCCCGCTTAGGCGGGATTGAGGTGCAGTTGCGCTCCCTCGCCCTGCAGCAACGGGCGGCAGGCCACGACGTGACGATCCTGACGGCCACCCCTGGCCATGCCGGCGTGCACTCCGGTCTTGACGAAGTCGATGGCATTGGCGTCTACCGCATTGCCGCGCAGATCCCCGGTGAAATCCCTATTCACCCACGCGGTGGACGTGTGATCACCGACACCTTGCACCGGCTTCAACACGAGGGTGCAATCGATGCCGTGCATGTGCATTCCGGCGTGGTGTCGCCGTTTGCTTGGCAGGGGATTCGAGCTGCCACTCGCCTGCGCTTACCGACACTCGTGACGGTCCATTGTGTGTGGGGTCCTGGTGCACAGCCTGCCTACCGATTGGCTAACGGCATCACGCACTGGTCGAAGTGGGGCGCCCAACTCGCAACAGTCAGCGAAATGGCCGCTGCGCGGATTCGACCTGTTGTGCGTCCTGATGATGTGCTTGTGCTTCCCAACGGCATAGACCCGTCACTGTGGCGGATCGATCCAACACCGCCGGCGCCAGATAAGTTGCGCGTAGTCGCGGTTACGCGCCTCGCGCCCCGCAAACGGCCATTGCCGCTCGTGAAGGTGATCGCTGCAGCGAGTCGGCAACTAGCACCTGACGTGCGTCTTTCAGCAGTTGTCATCGGTGACGGCCCGCAACTGTCCAGCGCACGTAAAGCCGCTGCAGGAATCGACGTGGACTTCGTTGGGCGCCTTGATCGTGACGGCATCAAATCGGTGTTCGCTCACAGCGATGTATTTCTTCAGTCTTCGGTGCGTGAATCATTTGGTCTGGCTGCGTTGGAAGCAAGGACGGCTGGGCTTCCGGTCGTTGCCCGGTCACAGACCGGGATCCGCGAGTTCGTGGACAGCGGGATTGAAGGGATCCTCGCCCCTGATGACGCAGGGCTGGCGCGGGCTTTAGTCGATTTGGGTCGAGACCCGCGGTTACTCGCCTCCATGTCGGCGCATAACCGGTCAACGCCACCCGCCCAGAATTGGCCCGAAGTGCTCCAGCTGACCGCTCTCGCCTACGCACACGCTTCAGCACTCATGACTTCACGCGCGTAGGCTGTCTCTGTGGGCATCGCATTTGCCAAAGGGCATGGGACAGGGAACGACTTTGTCGTCGTGCCGGATCTTGCTGACCGTGATGACCTCACTGCTGGGCAGGTTCGGGCGATCTGCGACCGGCAGACCGGGATCGGCGCTGATGGGTTGCTTCGAGTGCTCCATCGTGACGGCCACTACTTCATGGACTATCGCAATGCCGATGGCTCGATTGCCGAAATGTGTGGCAACGGAGCCCGTGTCTTTGCGCGCTATCTCATCGAGGAAGGTCTCGCGGCACCTGGCGACCTCGTCATCGGCACACGCGGCGGCGATCGAGAGGTGAGCGCCCAAGCCTCTGGGGACATATCGGTCGTCATGGGTGTGCCTACAACTCCCCAACTTCGTGCTGTTCCGGTGGTTACGGTGGGGGATCGCAGCTGGAATGCCGTAGGTGTGCACATCCCCAATCCGCACGCGGTGGTGTTCGTTGATTCGCTAGATGAGGCAGGAGACTTGCGCGCCGCGCCTGAGGTTTCTCCACATGATGTTTTTCCTGACGGTGTCAACGTGGAGTTTGTCGTCCCAATTGCCGAGGCACATGTGGCAATGCGCGTCTTTGAGCGCGGTGTCGGAGAGACGCTCTCGTGTGGCACCGGAGCTTGCGCAGTCGTCTGGGCAGCGCGCAGACAAGATGGGGCTGCGCAGGCGCAGAGATGGATCGTCGATGTGCCCGGGGGCCGTCTCGAGGTCACTGAGCGGGCTGATGGTCAAGTCGTTCTGACCGGACCGGCAGTGATCGTCACTCGTGGCGAGATTGACCTGTCGGCTCTATGACGGATTCATTCGACGAGGAGTCCTACGACCTCCAGGACCGACAGGCGCTCAGACGTGTCCCGGGGCTTTCGACCGAACTCGAGGATATTGGCGAGGTTGAGTACCGCCAGGTGCGACTCGAGCGTGTAGTGCTCGCGGGGGTATGGACTGAGGGCTCGATTGAGGATGCCGAGCGCAGCATGCAAGAACTTGCCCGCCTTGCAGAGACTGCAGGTTCGGTCGTGCTGGAAGGGCTCATTCAGCGTCGAGATAGACCTGATCCGGCGACCTATTTGGGATCTGGAAAAGCTCGTGAATTGCGTGATGCAGTGCTGTCGACCGGCGCTGACACGGTCATCTGCGATGGTGAATTGACCCCAGGGCAGTTGCGCCAGCTCGAGGCCGTTGTGAAAGTAAAGGTTGTCGATCGCACGTGGCTCATCCTGGACATATTTGC
>JBIHZU010000254.1:0-2781 GCA_044240285.1 Candidatus Nanopelagicales bacterium
AGCCGGGCAAACTGATCGAGGTCGGTCCGACACAGCAGATCTTTACGAACCCTCAGGAGAAGCAGACCGAGGATTACATCTCCGGGCGCTTCGGCTGATCTACGTCACTCAACAGTGACGCCCTTGCCGACCACCACAATGCCGGCATCGCTCACGGTGAATCTGCCGCGGTCGCGAGCGAGATCTACGCCTATCTCACCATGCTCAGGGACTATGCAGTTCTTATCGAGAATTGCTCGCCGCACAACCGAATTGGCGCCGATGCGCACGCCTGACATCAAAACAGCTCCTTCGACGATGGCGCCGCTCGCGATGTATACGTCATCGGCAATGACAGAGTTGCGTACGTGCGCGCCTGCGATGATCGAGCCAGCGCCCACGATGGACTCATATGCGCTTCCGCCTTCAACGAATTTCGCGGGCGGATAGGGCGGACGGTCGCTGAGGATCGGCCACGCGTGGTTATAGAGATTGAAAATAGGATGCACTGACACCAGATCCATGTGGGCGTCGTAGTAAGAGTCGACTGTGCCCACGTCTCTCCAGTACCCGGCGTCGCGATCAGTAGAACCGGGAACCTCGTTATTGTTGAAATCGTAGACAGTTGCAAGGCCCTGCTCAGTCAGCATGGGAATGATGTTGCCACCCATGTCATGCCGTGAACTCTCATCGGCAGCATCCGCGCGCAGAGCTTCGATCAACGTTTTTGTATTAAAGAAGTAATTCCCCATCGACACATAGGACATGTCCTCCGCTCCGGGTATGCCCGGCGGATCAAGTGGCTTCTCGAGAAAACGTTTGATCGTGAGACCGTCTGCGGCTGTCTCAATGACACCAAATTGGCTGGCTTGCGAACGCGGTGCACGAATGCCAGCCACAGTGACACCCGAGCCCGTGGCGATGTGCTGCATCAACATCTGCATGGGGTCCATGCGATAGACGTGATCTGCACCGAAGACAGCCACGTAATCAGGATTTTCGTCATGGATCAAATTCAAACTTTGAAAGATCGCGTCAGCACTGCCGGTGAACCAACGTGGTCCCAGCCTTTGCTGTGCCGGGACCGGAGTCACGTGGTCACCCAGCAGTGCAGGCATTGGCCAGGTGCGGGTGATGTGTCGGTCGAGGGAGTGCGACTTGTATTGAGTCAACACGCATACACGGCGCAGACCGGCGTTGATGAAATTGGAAAGAACGAAGTCGACGAGCCGGTACGCGCCTCCGAATGGAACAGCAGGCTTTGCGCGGTCTGCCGTCAGCGGCATCAGTCGCTTGCCCTCACCACCCGCCAGAACGATCGCAAGAACGCTGGGCCCAGTCTTCACATCTCAAGGGTAACCGCCAGATCAGATGTACGCGGCCGACTTCGAGGACCTAGGCTGCGAACTATGCGTATCGGGATTCTGACCCGCGAGTGGCCACCAGATGTCTATGGCGGGGCAGGGGTGCATGTAGCCCAATTAGTCGCTCACCTGCGACCACATCTCACAGTGGACGTGCAGTGCTTCGGAGAGCCTCGTACGGACGCGCTCGCTCATACCCCTCCCTCTGACATGACTGGTGCGAATTTCGCCCTCCAGACCCTAGGTGTGGACCTTGAAATGGCACGTGACGCAGTTGGGGCAGACCTCTTACACTCACACACCTGGTACGCAAACCTGGCCGGCCACCTCGGCGGCCTCCTCCACGGGGTCCCCCACGTGATCACCGCTCACTCCCTTGAGCCTCGTCGGCCGTGGAAGGAGGAGCAACTCGGCGGCGGTTACCGGATCTCCTCGTGGGTCGAACGAAGCGCTTATGCCGCAGCAGACGCCATCATCGCGGTGAGTCACGGCATGCGTGATGACGTTCTGGACGCCTACCCATTCGTCGACCCCGAGCGCATACACGTAGTGCACAACGGTGTCGACACGGATGCCTACCGCCCCACTGAGTCCACCGATCTTCTCGAAGCTGCCGGGATCCAGACCGATCAGCCATACGTCGTCTTTGTCGGCCGCATCACCCGACAAAAGGGGATACTGCACCTAATCCGAGCGGCGCATCGATTCGAGGGCATCAACCTAGTGCTGTTCGCAAGTTCGCCCGACACCCCCGAAATGGGCGGAGAAGTCGCTGAGGCGGTTGCAGAACTCCGCGCTGCGAATGGCCCCGAAAGCGTCGTGTGGATCCAAGACAACGCTCCGCGGCCGCTCATTCTTCAGGCGCTCAGTCACTCGCTCGCCTTCGTCTGCCCGTCAATCTACGAACCGCTTGGCATCGTCAATCTTGAAGCAATGGCATGCGAGACAGCAGTTGTGGCCAGCGCCGTGGGCGGTATCCCTGAAGTTGTAGTCAATGGAGAGACCGGCATTCTCGTGCCCTATGACGCCAGCGAACCGCGCGCTTTCGAGCACGCTTTTGCAGATGCCGTCAACGATCTCGTTGCAGACCCAACTCGTGCGCGACGCATGGGCGAGGCCGGTCGATTGCGGGCGATCACCCACTTCGGTTGGGATGCGATTGCCTTGCGCACGATCGATGTCTACCGGGCTGCACTTCAGCGCTAGACACAATTTACATCTCTCGCGCGCAGATGGTTCTCAGCGATTAACGCTGGCGGTGACCATCTGCAACGCAGACGCGCTGAGCTGCGTTCGGAGTTCGGTCGTTTCGTCGAGATTGCGTCCAATTGCGGCGACCAGAAATGGTTCAAACAGTGACCAGCCCATCAACATGGCGAGAACCTGGGCTGCCAAGAGACGTGATTGCTGCTCATCCTGCACGCCGAGGTTGTGCACC
>JBIHZU010000255.1:0-2768 GCA_044240285.1 Candidatus Nanopelagicales bacterium
GCACTGATGGAGTGCGAAGGCACAGTCTGGCCCCATTCGTCCTGCATTACGTACGTGCGGGCGCCGTGTAGGACACCGGGCGCACCACCGCTAAAACGCGCTGCATGACGCCCAGTTTCGACACCATCACCGCCCGCCTCACATCCCACAAGTCGGACACTTTCGTCCGCGAGGAAACCGGAGAACAGTCCAATTGCGTTGGATCCGCCTCCCACGCAAGCCATGGCCACATCAGGAAGTCGCCCAGCCAGCTCCAGGACCTGCGCACGGGCCTCAATGCCGATCACAGATTGGAATTGGCGCACTATGCGGGGGAAAGGCGCCGGACCAGTCACAGTGCCAAGCAGGTAATGAGTGCGTTCGACCGTCGTAACCCAGTCGCGCATGGCCTCGTTGATCGCATCCTTGAGCGTCTTACTGCCCGCGGTCACGGGAACAACTTCAGCGCCTAACAGTCGCATACGCACGACATTGAGCGCCTGTCGTCGGGTGTCTTCCTCGCCCATATAGATCGTGCAGTCGAGTCCCATCATCGCCGCCGCCGTCGCCGTTGCGACGCCGTGCTGGCCAGCACCTGTCTCAGCAATCACCCGCTTCTTACCCATTCGTTGAGTCAGAAGCGCCTGGCCAAGAACGTTATTGATCTTGTGCGACCCGGTGTGATTGAGGTCTTCACGCTTGAGCAGTATGCGAGCTCCACCGCACATCTCAGAGAACCTTCGCGCGTCCGTCAATGGGCTGGGTCGGCCCGTTACGGTGCGCTGGAGACGCTCCAACTCCTTGGTGAATTCCGGATCGATCAGAGCCGCTTGAAAGGCTGCATCAAGTTCGTCGAGTGCCGCCATGAGGGCCTCTGGTACAAAACGGCCGCCGTATTCTCCGAAATGCTTGTCGTCAGCCACGAGATGACCTCACCACTGGACGTGCCCCGGCCGTGACAAGATCACGGACAGCCTGCTGGGGATCGCCACCCTTGACGACGCTTTCACCCACCAGAACCGCATTGGCTCCGAGCGCGGCGTAGGTGGCCACGTCATGGGCGTCACGAATTCCAGACTCTGCGATCGTCACACATCCGGCAGGAATTCCTGGCGAAATACGCTCGAACGTGTCCCGATCCACCTCAAGCGTCTTCAAGTTACGGGCGTTCACGCCCATCACAGTCGCTCCGGCATCCACCGCGCGCACTACCTCATCGGCATCGTGTACCTCGACAAGCGGAGTCATGCCGAGAAAGCGCGTGAGTTCGATCAGGCCTAACAATTCTTGCTGGTCAAGTGCCGCAACGATAAGTAGCGCTAAATCAGCACCGTATGCTCGCGCTTCCCAGAGTTGGTAGGAAGTCACGATGAAGTCTTTTCTCAGAACTGGGACAGCAACCGCTTGTCGCACCGCAGCAAGATCTTCGAGACTGCCGGCAAACCGACGCTCTTCGGTGAGAACAGAGATGCAATGAGCGCCACCCGCCTCGTAGGCCTTCGCCAAGGTCGCAGGATCGGCGATATCTGCCAGATGGCCCTTACTCGGGCTAGCCCGCTTGACCTCAGCGATCACGGACACGCCTTCGCCGCGAAGGAATGCCTCTGCGTCGAGGGCAGGCAAGATTGCTTCGACTCGAGCCTGGAGTCGATCGAGGGGCGTGACCGCCATGCGCGCCGCGAGATCCTCGCGTACGCCCTCGATGATCCCGTCTAGCACAGTCGTCACAGCAATCCCATCCAGAGAGCGAAGCCTCAGCGTAACGGCA
Organism: Candidatus Nanopelagicales bacterium; assembly: GCA_044240285.1. Lineage (GTDB taxonomy): Bacteria > Actinomycetota > Actinomycetes > S36-B12 > S36-B12 > CAINMH01. The sequence continues at coordinate 1,748 of JBIHZU010000255.1, forward strand.
GATCAGCCAATGTTCGACCCGAGGTACGGCACGAGGTTGCGTACGACACCAAACGCGATGACCACCGCGATCACCGACGTAAGAACGGGGGTCTGCAGCTTTTGCCAACGAGGAGAAGGTTTCGGCGGAGCGCCGGTCCACCGACGTGCGAGCCAACGAGCCCACATCACCACCAGAATCGGTGCGGCAATCACCCACAGCAGGTTGTGATCCATCGCCCCGGCGACATTGCCGTGGAGCAGGTCGTGGGTAGCCCGTAGTCCGCCACAGCCGGGGCAGTCTATTCCCAGCAGCGAATTAGTCGGACACACCAAGTAGTGGCCAGGTTGATTGGGATCGACAAGCGCGATGTAGACCGCCGAAGCCACTGCCCCAGCCCCAAGTGCCACCGGTGGCCACACGCGCCTCCAGCGACTTGGGATCATGCCTGCCAGCCTACGCCGAAGAACGCATCGGAAGTCGAACGGTGAAGCGAGCTCCACCTTCTGGCGCGATCCCGGCCGATGCCTCGCCCCCAAGAAGTTCGGCCAACCGGGCGACAAGAGCCAGTCCTAGGCCGCTGCCGCCCGCCCGAATCCCCCGGTAGCGCTCGTGCAGCACCCCGGGCACAAAGGCCTCCACGCAATCCTGCGTCGTGAGCCCCGGACCGGCATCGCGAACCTCCACAACCACCCAACCAGGTTCGGCGCGTAGCGCGAGAACTATCGCCTTCCCAGCCGGGGTCACGCGCAACGAATTCTCGGCGAGGTTGTCCACGATCTGCCGAATTCGTACGCCGTCCGTCACCACCGACAGCGCTCGGACACCGACTTCAACATGCACAACGACACCGACGCGCGCACTTCGATCGGCCCACACATGACCTGCATCCTGAATTAGATGGACCAGATCCACAGGAGCGTTAGTCACACGAAAAGTGTCCGCTCGAAGTCTTGCGAGGTCGAGCAAATCCGTGACGAGGCGATCGAGTCGTGCAGATTCCTCACCGATAACGACGCCGGTCCTCGCTGCATCTGTGACA
>JBIHZU010000256.1:0-2763 GCA_044240285.1 Candidatus Nanopelagicales bacterium
CATGGGTATTCAAATCGAGCCCGGGGATCTTTTCATGCTCGGCACCCCAGAGGCGGTGGGATTCGGCTGCACTCCCTACCGGTTCTGCGCATCGGGAGAAGTGATCACATCGTCGGTTGAGGGGATCGGGAGTGTGGAGACTCCCGTCCGCATCGTCTAGCGGCGCGCTTTCGGCCCCGGCCCCCCTTGTCGCCTGTGACGAGCGGGTCCCCTCGTGAGTCTCCGGGATCCGCTTCCCAGCGCCCAGCCGCGGGCACTAGGGTTCTGGACTGCAGCGGGTGCGAGTCTGCTGGGAGGGATGGCCGAGCGGCCGAAGGCGACGGTCTTGAAAACCGTTGAGGCGGTATCCCCGTCTCCGTGGGTTCAAATCCCACTCCCTCCGCTGAAGGACCGGGGCGCAGGAGGTAGTCGATGGACGCTGGTGGGCTAGCCAAGCTCATTGGCATCGACGTCCTCGTGATCATCGTGATGGCCCTGGTTGTCGGGCTTCCTGCGCCGAGGTGGCCGCGCTCCTGGCTCGTGGAGGATCACGGGCCACTTCACCTCACCCGCGTAGACAAGGTCGAGTTCTATCGCGACCTGCGCGTCTCTACGCTCATCCGGGTGCTGCCCGAGGGGGGCTCGTGGGCCGGTGGCGACAGCAAGTCTTCGCTACCGGGTACTGACACTGACAGCCTAGTTAACTATCTGATCGAAGTGCGTCGCGCAGAGTGGGTGCACACGTTGATGGCGTTCGCGTGGGTGCCGCTCATCTTCTTTAATCCGATGTGGTTATGGATGTTCTTTGCCGCGGGAGTTGTTGGCATCAACCTGTTGTTCTGGTTAGTTCTGCGCTACAACCGAGTGCGCATAGTGCGTATTCTCGACAAGCGCGCGGCCTAGTTATCAATTCAGCGTTTATCCCACTGCCATGCGCGCGCGCCGCCGGATAACGCCGCTGCATTAGGAACGATCACTGTGTCATCGCCAAGCCGCTCTATTTGCGAAGGTGTGATGTGACGCGAGTTGCCGCCGCCGATATACAACCGGTCCCACAAGAACATGGGCCGCAGGCTGTCGATGACTCGTACCACTCTGCGTGACCACAATGCATCACCGAGTCGGCGTCGCTCGTGCTCGCCGATGTAGATGTCGTACGTCAGTCCCCAACGCACGGGACCTTGCGAGAGTTCGAGATGTGGCGCGAGGTGGCCGCCATCAAACATCGCGCACCCCAGGCCAGTGCCCAGTGTCAGTACGAGTTCGAGGCCGCTGCCTGCGATGACTCCTGCGCCGTGCACTTCGGCGTCGTTGAGCACGAGTACGGGCATGCCGAGTGCTTCGGTGAGTGCGGTGCGCGCGTCAAAACCGTGCCACTGCGTCTCGAGCTCGGGGTCAACGCGGGTGCGCGGACCTCGCGTCGTGATGTAGTGCGGGGTGCGGATCACGACACCGTGTCGGATCATGCCGGGCATTCCGACGGTCGCACGGTTGGCGCCAGTGAATTGCGCGGCGAGATCGGTGAGCGTGGCGACAAACAGGGCGGTCGGCAGGGGGTAGGGCGTAGCGACGCGGATGGGCTGCGAACGCATCGTGCCGGTCTCGTCGATCACCGCACCCTTGATGCCGCCGCCCCCGCAGTCGATCACCAGGGTAGATGTCACGTCCACGAGGCTACCGGCTCGCGGCCGGGGTAGCGTATGGCTCATGGAGAGCCTCGCGCTTTTTGTTGCGCTTATGTTCGTGGTGATGATTCTGTGCTCAGTGGGCGCGATTGTGTTTGCCCTAATCCAGCGAAAGTGGTCACAGATTGTCGCGATTGTGTTGGCCGTTCCGACCGTGGCTTTTGGCGGCTGGCTGCTCTCCATTGATGTCGCTGGTGGAGCCCGGACGATGGGCGGATTAGTGCTCGTAGTGGGCCTTGCTGCGGCAGCACTGGCGATCTGGGGGCTGGTTCGCGGCAATCGGGCGCCGGTGTCCTAGGCAATGGCGGGCCTGTAGGCTTGCCCGGCAGTCTGGAGGCGTCGCCTAGTCCGGTCTATGGCGCCCGCCTGCTAAGCGGGTTTGGGACAAAAATCCCATCGAGGGTTCAAATCCCTCCGCCTCCGCCATCAAAAGGTGGGCTCCCTTTGGGGGTCCGCCTTTTGATATTGGAATTGGGGGATTTGGGAGGAGAACTGCAGGTTCGACGGTTCCCTCCGCCTCCGCCATCAAAAGGTGGGCTCCCTTTGGGGGTCCGCCTTTTGATATTGAAATCTGATGTCCACAGGAGCAATTACTGTCGCTATAAGATACTATTGTATACCGATAGTATTAAGCGATGATCAGGACCTTCAAAGACAACCGGACAGAAAAAGTCTGGCTCCGCGAACCCGTCCGGGCCTTTAGTTCGGAGTTGCAACGAGCGGCGTACAGGAAGTTGTTGCTTCTCAATGCGGCGACAGAGTTGAAAAGTCTTCGGGTACCTCCGGGTAACCGCCTTGAGAAGTTGTCTAGAAGTCGTGCGAGGCAACATTCGATCAGAATCAATGACCAGTTCCGAATTTGCTTCACCTGGGCCGATGGCGGCGCGGATGGCGTCGAGATCACGGACTACCACTGAAGGGAGCGCTGACATGAAGAAGGCCCATGAACCTGTTACGCCGGGTGAGATTCTATTAATCGAATTTTTGGAACCGCTTGGCATCACTCAGTATCGCCTCGCACAAGCAACCGGTCTTACACAAACTCGGATCAGCGAGATCGTCCGAGGTAAGCGCAGCATTACGCCGGACACCGCACTTC
>JBIHZU010000257.1:0-2746 GCA_044240285.1 Candidatus Nanopelagicales bacterium
CCCAGAGACCGCGTGCAAGTTTCGGCAACTGTGTTTGCATCGCTGAGACGGACTCGCAGATGGCTTCCCATTGAGTCGGAACAAAAAAGCAGATCGTCACATCGTGCGCAGCCAAGTTGGCCACCGTCTGAGCGGCATCGAAACCCATCGACGGGGTGATAATCGCGGTTCCACCGGTGTAAAGAAACGGTAATATTCCGTTGATGCCCCCAATATGAAACAGCGGGAGGCCGGAGAACCACACGTCCTCCTGACCAACGCCCACCTCGACAAGCCAGTTGGTTGTATTTGTCACAAGATTGCGATGCGTAAGCATTGCTGCCTTAGGTACGCCGGTTGTGCCGGACGTGTACATCAAAAACGCTAGTTCATCCTCAGTGATGATGACGCCCTCAATCCACGGACCATCCGCGAATGCTTGAGCGAGAGACTCGGTGGGTGAAGCTGTCGGACTCTTGCTCAGTAGCACTGCATCACTCGACATAATCGCCTCGCGTGCCACAGCGTCTAACTGGGCGTCCACAACGACGACCTTCGCGCCAGAGTGCAGGACCTGATGCTGCACTTCCGTCGCTGCGAGTCGAAAATTTATCGGCACTGCACATGCACCGATGCGATGGCACGCGAGAAACGTCTCAACAAACTCCACACAATTGAACATCAGGATGGCAACGCGATCTCCACGTTGGACTCCACGTGCCACGAGCGCACCAGCCAGATAGGCCACACGTTCTTCTAGCTCAGCGAAGGTGCGGCTTTCGTCTACAAACATCAGCGCCGTGTGATCAGGCCGGCGCCTCGCAGTACGAGACACGATTTCGCCGAGTGTCAGATAGCGAGATCGTTCGAGTGCCGTCGCGGCATCACTCACAGAAAGGCCTCGATCTCCGTACGGTGACCCACTCGGTTTACGAGATCCTGAACGGCCTTAGGCCCAACCAGAGTCACTTCTCGTTGCACCAACTCAGTGACTGACGGTGCATCCACTTCAGCAAATGGCAAAGCCACCATGCCACCGCGTACAACCGCCTTAACGGCGGCGCGTCCTTGGCGATCTGTCACCACTACATCTGGCCGCCCCGTGGGAGTCAGCCCTTGAAGCGCCGCCCGCACATCAGGGTCGGCACTCGATGTGGACTCCAAGACCGGACCAGCATGGATCGTCCGAATGAGTTTCGCCAAGGTGGGCGTATCGGACAAAACAAGCACGACTGCATCAGTAGACGCACCACTCGAGGCGAACGCAGCTGCGGCGGTCACTGCCCGCAACATGACATCCGGCTCGACGGCACCACGCAGAATCTCGACCCCCACCGCCCACGGCTCTGTGCATGAGAGCAAAACACCTCGAAGACACGCTTCGCAGTTGCCGCATGCATGATCGAACATTCTGGTGATCCCGAATTCGACTCGGATTTGCAAAGTTGCAATCTCATCTTTCACTGGGCGAGGAATCCTCCATCGACATTGAGTTCGGCTCCAGTGATAAAGCCAGCACGCGTGCTGCAGAGGAAGGCCACCGCCTCGGCAATGTCTTCAGGCTGGCCGAGACGACGGAAAGGTGTGATGGCCTGCAACTGATCCATATCCATGTCTTTGTTGAGATTGGTGAGGATCACGCCCGGGTGAATCGAGTTGACGCGAACACCATCCTTCGCCCACCCAATCGCCGCCGCCTTCGTCAGCGTTCGTACCGCGCCCTTGGAAGCGTGGTAGCCCGGCGAGACGCCACCAAAACCACCTGAGACGCCGAAGATGGAACTAATATTGACTACCGCTCCGTCTCCTGCTTCCTTTAGCCATTTCGCGCAGTGCTTCATCCCCAACCAGGTACCCGTCTGGTTGACGTCGACAACGCGTTGGTAGACCGCGATGTCCTCAGTCTCGATGGGATCCCAATCGCCGATTCCGGCGTTATTAACGAGGCTGTCAATGCGGCCATACGTCTCGATCGTCTTACTGACAATCGAGATCCACTCAGACTCAGAAGCCACATCTAGGTGTACATAGATCGCTTTGCCGCCCGCTGCAAGAATCCGATCAACGGTGCGCTGACCACCCACATCATCAATATCGCATGCGACCACTGGGCCGTCTTCGGCCAAGCGCACTGCGCTCGCCGCTCCGATGCCGCTGCCTGCGCCGGTGACAATCGCCACCCGACCGCCGGTCATTTGATTGCCAATGCGTTCGGGGGTGAACCAACGCCACCACGCAGGTTTAGTGGAGCAGATGTAAAGCAGAAGTCGTACACGCCATCCTCCGCACAGTCGGAGGCGAGATCTTCGATGAAGAACATCTCGCCCAGTGTCATTCCCAGAAGTGGGATTAATCGGTAGTGCAGGTAGTGATCGATTTCTAGTTTATGCGGCCACGCTTCGAGCGCCGGGTTGTCCGCAGCAATCGCCGAAATATGGAGATCCCAGAGGTACTCCGCGACTGATTCATCACCTGCGAGCCCTGGAGTCTTCAAGCGAGCCAGTGAATCCTCCGCCAAACCTTGCTTCACCTCGGCACTGGCCTTGAGGTACCACTCCATCCAGCCAGTTCGCAGAATCAAGATGTCACCCGTCTCTATCTCGACACCCTGGGCCTTGCGGCACGCTTCAACGTCGGCAACCGTGAACTCCACGCATTCACCACCATCAAGTGACTTGCCAAGGGATGACCAGTGGCGCGCGATGTCAAGAAGAACTCCACGGCCAACGATGCCTTTACGTGAGATGTGCTCGATCCCGTTGAGGGT
>JBIHZU010000258.1:0-2743 GCA_044240285.1 Candidatus Nanopelagicales bacterium
CCACCTCGGGCTCGGAGTAGGTGACCTTGGGAATATCGGAATCCTTGATGAAGCGAGGTCCGAGTCCGGCCATGTGCTCAGCGGCGAAGATTCCGTGCTGGAAGCCGCGGTGGGCGAGTTGGAGCCCGGGGGTGATGTCGCCGACTGCGTACACACCCGGCACGTTGGTCTTGAGCTGGTCATCCACCAGCACCCAGCCGCGTTCCATGGCAATGCCAGCCTCTTCGTAGCCCATGTTGGCGGTCTGTGGACCCCGTCCGACAGCGACGAGGAGAAGGTCAGCAGTGAGGACCTGGCCATCTTCAAGTGTCACCGTCACACCAGCGGAATCCTGGGTCGCGCTTGCGAAGCGGACGCCGGTGGAGAAGTTGATGCCACGCTTGCGATAGGCACGTTCGAATGCTTTCGACACTGCTTCGTCCTCAGCGGGCACCAGTCGAGGTAGTGCCTCGATGATCGTGACGTCGGAGCCGAAGGACTTCCATACGCTCGCGAACTCGACTCCGATGACACCACCGCCTAGAACCAGAACTCGTTCCGGGATCCAATCAAGATCAAGGGCCTGATCGGATGTCATGATGCGTCCGCCGATCTCAAGACCAGGAAGAGTGCGCGCGTAGGAACCGGTTGCGAGTACGACGTTGCGGCCGACATAGCGCTCACCGTTGACTTCGACCGTGTTCGGAGCGACGAGGCGACCGGTGCCTTCGACGTAGGTGACATTGCGGCTCTTGACTAGGCCTTGGAGTCCCTTGTAGAGGCGTCCCACTATGCCGTCACGGTAGGCGTTGACCTTCGTCATGTCGATGCCGTTAAGCGTGGCGTCGACTCCAAAGGCCGCGCTCTCTCTGGCTGAGTCAGCGACTTCACCGGCGTGGAGGAGAGCCTTAGTCGGGATGCAACCGTTATGAAGGCAGGTGCCACCCAGTTTGCCCTTCTCGATCAGAACGACCGACAGGCCCAACTGCGATGCTCGTAGGGCGCATGCATAACCGCCGCTACCACCACCGAGGATGACGACATCTGACTCTGGCACCGACTACTCCCATCCACAAGGCAAGGACCTTCATCCTCCCATGGTGAGTGTGGTCAGACGAAGCGCCCCTCAGCGAGGTCTTGGGCGACTCGGACGAGGGTGCGGACCGACATTCCGGTGCCACCTTTTGGGGTGTGCCCGTGCGGGGAGCCGGAATTGAACGCCGGACCAGCGATGTCTAGATGGGCCCAGGAGATGCTCGCTGGGACGAACTCGCGAAGGAACACCGCGCCCGTCATCATTCCGCCCATACGTTCCCCGATATTGGCCAGATCGGCCACCTGCGAGTCGAGAGACGGGCGCAGTTCGTCTGGGAGCGGCATGGGCCACATGGACTCGCCGGCTGCCGTGGCCGAGGCGACCACCGCGTCACGCGCGGCATCGTCGTTGCCCATAACTCCGGCGGTCCGATTGCCAAGAGCGATTCCTTGTGCAGCCGTGAGTGTGGCGACATCCACGATGAGATCAGGTTTCTCTTCGGCGGCGGCGACCAGCGCATCCGCCAACACAAGGCGGCCTTCAGCGTCGGTGTTGAGGACCTCCACGGTGCGTCCGCCGTAAATTGTGATGACGTCACTGGGGCGCTGTGCCTTTCCACCCGGCATGTTCTCGGCACATGCCAGCCAACCGGTCACATTGACTTTCAACCCCAGTCGGGCGATGGCAACTACTGCCTCCAGGACGGACGCCGCTCCCGCCATGTCACATTTCATCGTCTCCATCGCCTGGGGCGGTTTAAGTGAGATGCCGCCGGTGTCGAACGTGATGCCCTTGCCTACAAGGGCGAGTGACTTCTTGGCACCAGCTGGGCGGTAGTCGAGTCGAACCAAACGCGGGGGATTTGCGGACCCTTGTCCGACTGCGGTGATACCACCGAAGCCCTCCGCACGAAGTTGCTTTTCGGTCCAGATGCGCGCCTTCAGCCCATGCTCAGACGCTCGCTGCTTTGCTGCATCCGCTAGCGCTGCCGGGGATAGTGCGGATGGAGGAGTGTTGACGAGATCACGAGTGGCTATAACGGCTTCTGCAAGTACTGCGGCGCGTTCCAGCGCCACACGCACGGCCTCAGACTTGGGGTCTGACGTCAAGATCGAGAGTGCCTTGAGGGCTGTGGTGGGCTGGGTAGTTCCGGTGCCCTTGAAAGCGGTGAAGGTATAGGCCCCGAGGAGGCCGCCGAGGGCGACAGCCTCGAGGTCAAGTGGATCGCTGAAACCAAACGCGAATGTCGCGCGACGTGTGCCCGTGAGCGAGCGCGCGACTGAACCCGCGGTCCGACGCAATGTCTCAACATTGGGATCGGATCCCAGTCCGACCGCGACCACCATGGTGGCCTTGGCTATCCCTGAGCCGGGCACGCGCGTGATCTCACCCGTGGCAGCAGTTGCACCAAGCGCGTTCAGCGCCTCCTCAAGCTTGCGCCGTCCGATTGCAGTCAGTCCGGTGTCGGGGCGCACTGTCGCGCCTTTTCTGCGGCCGCCGGCGGGAATGACGGCGACCACAAGCACGTCGGTGGAAATCGTCGCGGTGGCATTAAGGCTGGTCATGAATGCAGAGGGTAGCCGGACATGGGCTTTTGCGCCTGAAGTACCGTGCCCTCGTGACGCAGAACCTCCGTGCAACTCCTTTGCACTCTCGGCATCTTGGACGTGGAGCCAAGATGGCTAACTTCGGTGGGTGGGAGATGCCCATCGAATACACCGGGGTCCT
>JBIHZU010000259.1:0-2738 GCA_044240285.1 Candidatus Nanopelagicales bacterium
CGAGCGCTCCTTGCGGGACCTGAAGATTGCCAACGCCCATACGTCCCTAGAAACCCTCGCGCGAGCCGGGCACAAGGTCACCCTGAGCGCTGCCGAAGCCCAGGCATGGCTCCTGACGCTGACAGACCTCCGGTTGGCCTTGGCGGCCCGGCTGGAGATTGTCGACGACGACTGGCAGCGCCCTGAGGACGATGACCCCCAGGCCCCCAATTTTGGCGTCTATGACTGGCTGACCTACCTACAGGAGTCGCTCGTGCAGGCCCTCATTGAAGGCCCTACCCTCTAAGGGTGCTGCAGATTCCCCGCGACATTCTCGATTCGATCATCGCTCATGCGAAGGCCGACCACCCCGATGAGGCATGCGGCATCGTCGCTGGCCCCGCCGGTAGTGGGCGGGCTGAGCGCTATATCCCCATGATCAATGCCGCCCGTTCCCCTACGTGGTACGAGTTCGACTCCGGTGACTTGTTGAAGCTATACCGAGAGTTTGATGACCGCGATGAGGAGCCGGTGGTCATTTACCACTCCCATACCGAAACTGAGGCCTATCCGTCACGAACCGATATCGCGTATGCGTCTGAGCCGGAAGCCCACTACGTGCTTATCGGCACAGTGGAGCACGGCAACGACCCAGGGCCAGTGGTCGTTCGTTCATTCCGCATCCTCGACGGTGTCGTGACCGAGGAAGAGGTTGAGGTCATCTAGCCGCCGATGGGCCCAGAATCCCAACGGGCCTAGGCTTGGCCCTGCACGGTAGTCACACATTCGATCGGAGAAGTCATGACAGAGGTCCGCATCCCCACGATCCTGCGTCCGTTCACGGGCGGATCAAAGCTGGTCGAGGGCAGTGGCGACACTCTCGCTGGGCTGCTCGCCGACTTGGACTCGCGCTACCCCGGGCTTGCTGAGCGGCTGATCGAGGACGGCGCGCTTCGTCGCTTCGTCAATGTGTATCTCAACGATGAAGACGTGCGATTTCTCGAAGGACTAAAGACGCCCGTGACCGCCACCGACTCGGTGACGATCCTGCCGGCGGTCGCCGGCGGCTGATATGCGCTTCGATTCCCTCCTCGACTCCGTCGGCCGCACCCCACTGGTGGGTCTGCCGCGTCTGTCGCCATCCCCGGATGTCCGGTTGTGGGCAAAGTTGGAGGATCGCAATCCCACTGGGTCCATCAAGGACCGGGCTGCCCTGCGGATGGTCGAGCAGGCCGAACGTGACGGATTGCTGACTCCTGGTTGCACGATCCTCGAACCGACGTCGGGCAACACAGGCATCTCGCTCGCGATGGCCTCGCGCCTCAAGGGTTACAAGCTCGTGTGCGTGATGCCGGAGAACACCTCGACTGAGCGCACGCAGTTGTTGCGCATGTGGGGCGCCGAAGTTGTCTACTCGCCAGGAGCTGGCGGCTCCAATGAGGCTGTGCGAGTTGCACGACGTATGTCTGAGGAGCATCCCGACTGGGTGATGCTCTATCAATACGGCAATCCGGCCAACGCGGATGCGCACTACTTCACTACCGGTCCAGAGATTTTCGAAGATCTCCCGACTATCACGCATTTCGTCGCAGGGCTCGGCACCACAGGCACGTTAATGGGCGCTGGTCGCTATCTGCGCCAGCATGTACCCGATATCCACATCGTCGCGGCCGAGCCCCGTTATGGCGAACTGGTCTATGGGTTGCGCAATATCGACGAGGGCTTCGTGCCTGAGCTATACGACGCGTCAGTTCTCACAACGCGCTATTCCGTCGGGCCCCATGACGCGGTGCGTCGAGTGCGCCAACTTCTTAACGAAGAGGGCATCTTCGCGGGTATCTCGACGGGCGCCATCTTGCACGCGGCTCTCGGCCTGGCCGAGAAGGCCGTCAAGGATGGCCAACGTGCCGACATCGCCTTTATCGTGTGCGACGGCGGCTGGAAGTATCTCTCCACTGGCGCCTACGAAGGCACCATCGAAGAGGCGGAGGATCGCCTCGACGGCACAGTCTGGGCGTGACGCCCTCAATGCGTAGCGACGGAGTCGTACCACCGTTGCGAGGGCTTGCTTGAGTTGAGAACCAGAATCGTGATCGAAATCGCGAGTGCGCCCCAGCCAAATCCTGCTGCGAGCCCAAAGAGGCTGAATGCTCCGGTGATCACGCACAGCACGCTGACGGTGGCTCCTACAGCCCGGTCGCCGCGCCACACCAGTCTGGCTAGCCACAGCATGGCGATCGTCAGGGCGAGACACAGCAGTCCGGAGAGCACCCAGAACCAGTCCGAAATCGGGCGGTCGATGAGGAGTTGCTCCTCGCGGGGGCTGAAGAGAAGTACGAGATCAATGATGAGGCCCGCGAAGTAGACCGCGGCCACGATCGTGAGAAGAATGCTGACAGCGCGGATCGTGGCGGGTCGCACAGTCATGGTGAGACCCTACTTCCGTACGCTGGTCCCACCATGACGGACGCACCGATCGGCATCTTCGACTCAGGCGTGGGCGGGCTCACCGTCGCGCGTGCAGTGCTCGATCAGGTGCCGCACGAGCCGATTGTCTACGTGGGCGACACTGCTCGTGGCCCGTATGGCCCCCGACCTATCGCGGAAGTTCGCTCCTTTGCTCTCGACATCATGGATCACCTCGTCGACTCCGGCGTCAAGGCGCTTGTGATTGCCTGCAACTCCGCGAGCGCGGCGGTCCTCCGTGATGCACGCGAACGTTATGCGATACCTGTTATCGAGGTGATTCAACCGGCGGC
>JBIHZU010000260.1:0-2737 GCA_044240285.1 Candidatus Nanopelagicales bacterium
GGCCAAGCACGCATGCTTCGCCTCGCAGATGGACCAGACGAGGTTCACAAAATGGCGCTTGCCCGTCGTGAGCTGAAGCGCTACACCGGAAAGTGAGCGTCGACTCTTCACCTGGGATGTCGTCGGCTACCGCCGACGACATCCGCCGGGCGGCATTGCGTTTGTTTGCCACGGGTGGCTATGAAGCCACCACAATGCGAGAGATTGCGGCCGCAGTCGGCATCCGTGCAGCAAGTCTGTACAACCACTTTGGCTCAAAAGAAGACATTCTCTGGGATCTCACGTCGACTGCGCTCGACGACCTGAATTCCGAAAGCGAAGCGTCCATGGCCCAACTCAGTCCAGATGCCACGCCGACTGAGAAACTTCTTGCATTTGTGCGAGCACACATCGCTTACCACGCGAACAACGGCGAGCAGGCAACTCTAGTAAATATGCAGATGGGCGGGCTCACCAAGTCACACCACCGAAAGTCTGTGGCTCTGCGGGACCGCTACGAATCTCGATTGAGAAGCATCATGCAAGAGGGAGTCGCGGCCGGGGTATTCCACGTTCCTGATGAGCGCGTTGCATCATTCGCAATTCTGCAAATGGGGATCGCGGTTTCTGGTTGGTACCGTCCAGAGGGCAATCTGTCGGTCCCGCAACTCTGCGACGTATACGAGACTTTGGCGAATCGGATGGTGGCCGCATGACCGTCACTACATTTGTGGATACAGACGTTGTGCTTTTTGATTGGGACGGCACGCTTGTTGATACAGGTGACCTGCTTTTGTCATGCTGGCACCAGATGTCCGAAATCGTGCTGGGTTACACATTCCCGGTAACCGATGAAGATCGTCGCTACTGGTTGTCGATGCGTGCAGCCGAAAGCTTCCCGAGGCTTGGAGACACCCCGGAAAAGGTCGAACAACTCTTCGTCGAATTCGAGCGTGCCTACTTCGAACTCGCTCCTGGTCGAGTGTCACAGCGTCCGGGCGCCCGCGCATTGCTTGAATCGCTGCGTGCTCAGGGCCGACGCACCGGCCTAGTGACCTCAAAGACACGGGTTCGCGTGGGAATCGACATGCGCGAATCCGGACTTATTGATCTCTTTGACATCGTGCTGGCCTCCGAGGACGTGCAGGCCGGCAAGCCCGATCCGGAGGGCATTCTCATTGCGCTTGAACACATGAATGCCACCAAGGACCGTTCGGTCTACATCGGCGATATGTCCGTGGACATAGAGGCGGGCAAGGCAGCGGGGATCCGTACTATCGCTCTTGCTAACGGTATTGGGGGCCACGAGGCCCTCGTCGCCGCACAACCAGACCTCATCGTGCATGATCTCGATGAAGTAGGACGAGCACTAGGGTTCACGACAACATAGTGAACTTTTGTCAGGCCAAAACCGCATCACTAATTGATAGGAGCAGCAATGTCCGACCTTGATTTCCTCGCGCTGCACGGCTTGGCCGTGCGTAAGCATGGTGGCCCGGCAACGGTTGCCTCCCTACTAGGAGCTGACGAAGCTGCCGTAGGTGTCGCCTTGGAGAGCGCAGTGGCCAATGGCCACGCTGCCGGTGCAAAGGGCATCTTCATGGTTGCTCCCGCAGGTCAGGCATACCTCGCAGAGCAGTACCCCATTGTCTTCGCAGAGGCCCGCGGCGATGAGGCCTTCGTGAACTCTTACGAGAGATTCGAAAAGGTCAACGTAGATCTACTCACCCTCATGACCGACTGGCAGACGATGCCGGCCGGTGGGGGTCGTGTGTCAAACGATCACTCTGACGCCGACTACGACCAGAGCATCATCGATCGCCTCGGCTCACTCCACGAGCGTGCAGAGCGAGTCATCGGTAAGGCTGCTGATGCACAGCCACGTGTCGGCCGCTACCTCGAGCGACTTGAAGAGGCGTACGACAAGGTTCTCGCTGGTGACCGCGACTACGTTTCGGGCGTTCGCGTCGACAGCTACCACACCGTGTGGTTCGAGTTGCACGAAGATCTGCTTCGCATGCTCGGCCGCACCCGTCAGGAGTAGGACCATGTCACGAGTTATTTTTCTTGATGGATCAAGCTTGCCTGACCGCGAGATCATCGGCGGCAAGGCCTGGAGTGTTGCGCGCATGCGTAGCCTCGGTTTGCGGGTGCCTCCAGCATTCGTAATTCCCGTCGACGAGTGCCGTCGCTACCACGATGCAGGCCGCAAGTTCGATGACGAACTGTGGAACGACGTCATGGCGGGAGTTCGTGCGATTGAAGAGGCCACCGGGCGTCGACTCGGCGACGCGGGGTCTCCGTTGCTCGTATCCGTACGTTCTGGTGCTGCCGTCAGCATGCCAGGCATGATGGACACCGTCCTCAACCTTGGCATCACTGATGAGGTCGAGGCGGGCCTCGCACAACAGACTGGTGACACGAAGTACGCGCGTGACACACACGCACGTTTCTGTCACCAGTTTGGTGACATCGTGCTCAAGGCCGACCTTGACCCCTACGTCGCGGGACCGACGGCCGACGAAGTTCGTGCAATCGTGCTTGATGACGTGGGCGAGCCGATTCCGGATGACCCTTACGCGCAGTTGCGTGCTGCCATCGCTGCGGTGTTTGATTCGTGGGAGTCCGCGCGTGCGCGCTCCTACCGCAAGCACTGGGGCATCTCCGAGATTGGTGGCACCGCCGTCACAGTTCAGGCGATGGTGTTCGGCAATCTGGGCGAAGGTTCCGGAACGGGTGTGTTGTTTACTCGCAACCC
>JBIHZU010000261.1:0-2725 GCA_044240285.1 Candidatus Nanopelagicales bacterium
TGGGTGATGACCGCTCGGCCACTGACACGGTCCAAGGACTCGCCTCGCGAATCCCTGGGATGCGGGGGATTTATGCCGGCAAGTTGCGCAACGCGGGGCAAGTTGAAGCCCTCACAGCAAATTTGATTTCCGTGAATCGTCGCTACAAGGCGCACGCAGGACTCCGCGTCACCGACGTGTAAACCCTCAAGCGTAGGCGTGTGCCTCGTCGGGGTAAGCCCCTGAGGTTACGTCTGCGGCCCACCCGGTGACCGCTGCGGTAAGAACACCGCGAAGGTCGGCGTATGGCTTGACGAACTTCGGGAGCGGTCCAGCGGACAGTCCCACGAGGTCCTGCCAGACCAATACCTGAGCATCGGTGCTTGCCCCGGCCCCGATTCCGATGGTCGGGATAGACAAGGAAGCGGTAACTCGAGCGGCCAAGTCTGCGGGAACAACTTCGAGAACTACGGCACTCGCGCCCGCTGCCTCCAGCGCCTTGGCGTCGTACATCAGTTGTTCGCCTGACTCACCGCGGCCTTGGACCCGGTAGCCGCCCAACACATTGACCGACTGCGGGGTGAGACCAAGGTGGCCGATAACGGGAATACCGGACTCGACGAGCAGTTCGACCTGAGCTAGGACGCGGCGTCCACCTTCTAACTTGATGGCGTGAGCACCGGCCTCTTTCATGAATCGAGCCGCCGTGTCGAGTGCCTGAGCCGGAGAGGATTGATATGAACCAAAAGGCAGATCGGCGACGACGAGGGCGCGGGACGATCCGCGGACAACGGCACGGACTAGCGGCATGAGTTCGTCGACAGTTATGGGGACGGTGGAGTCGTAGCCGTAGACCACCATGGCGGCGGAGTCGCCCACCAATAGGACGGGGAACCCAGCATCATCAAAAATCCGAGCAGTCATGGCGTCGTAGGCGGTGAGCATGGGCCACTTTTCGCCGCGGACTTTCGCTGCGATGAGGTCGCGGACTGTGACGCGCTTCGATGAGGTGCCTCCGTAGAGGGCCTCTTGTGCAGAGTTCGACATGGCACTGCTCCCATCTCGAGGCTCGGACGAGTCCCCGGACAAGAGAAGTCTGCCACGTGATTGCCTCTAGAGCCAGCACGGCAGCCAAAGAATTATGGACGCGGGTTTCGCCAGCGGTTGGTGATGGGGAGCCGACGGTCTCTGCCGAAGGCACGCCTAGAAATTTTGGTTCCCGGCGGATACTGGCGCCGCTTGTACTCCGCCGCATCAGTGAGTTCCACAACTCGCACCACAGTTTCTGGATCAAACCCCATAGCGATGAGCTCTCCAACACCCGCGTCCTGTTCCACGTAGCCGTCGAGGATCGCGTCCAGAATCTCGTAGTCAGGCAATGAGTCGGAATCGAGCTGGTCAGGCCGCAACTCTGCGCTGGGTGGTTTGGTAATGCTGCTCTCCGGGATCGGCGGGGGGCCAGGTTGTGCGTTGCGCCAACGAGCGAGCTCCCATACGAGCGTCTTAGCAACGTCCTTGATGGGAGCGAAACCGCCGACGGCATCGCCGTAGATCGTGGAGTAGCCGACGGAGACCTCGCTCTTGTTTCCTGTTGCTAGGACGAGATGCCCCTCAGAGTTCGAGATTGCCATCAACGTGGCACCCCGCACACGTGCTTGCAGATTCTCTTCGGCCAGACCAGTGAGGTCGAGATTGGTGGAGTACGCCGCCATCATGTCCGCGATAGCGACAGTTCGATAGTGCAGGCCGGTTTGGGCGGCTGTATCCGCTGCATCGTCGCGAGAATGCTGGGAGGAGTAGACGCTTGGCATCGAGACGCCATAAACATTCTCGCTGCCAATAGCGTCGCAGGCGATAGCCGCGACAAGCGCAGAGTCAATGCCGCCGGAAAGCCCGAGCACAACTGACCGGAATCCGTTCTTGCGTACGTAGTCGCCCAGTCCAGTAACGAGCGCGGAGTACACCTCCGCGGTCTCGGAAAGCCGGGGGGCCACTTGGCCAAGTCCCGATCCTAGATCTACGTGCAGTACGAAC
The DNA here is from genome assembly GCA_044240285.1 of Candidatus Nanopelagicales bacterium. Taxonomy (GTDB): domain Bacteria; phylum Actinomycetota; class Actinomycetes; order S36-B12; family S36-B12; genus CAINMH01. The sequence goes on from JBIHZU010000261.1 coordinate 2,014, forward strand.
TCTTCAAATTGGGGCGCACGGCCGAGAACCTCGCCGTTCGAATCGACCACGATCGAATCACCGTCAAACACGAGTTCGTCCTGACCGCCGACCATGTTGACGTAGGCGAGAGCGCACCGGGCCTCTTTCGCTCGTCGTTGACACAGTTCCAGGCGCTCGTCGTCCTTTTCGCGTTCGTAGGGTGAGCCGTTGATAACGACGAGCAAATCCGCGTGCGATTCGCGAGCCCACATCACTGGGCCGCCGTCCTGCCAGAGGTCCTCGCAAATCGCGATCGCCACACGTGAGTCGCCGATGTCGATAACCGTCGGGGTGTCTCCTGGAATGAAATAGCGGTATTCGTCGAAGACGCCGTAGTTGGGCAAGTGATGCTTGAAGTAGGTGGCGATGACGTGACCCCGGTGGATCACGGCGGCAGCATTGACCGGGCCGCCACGTGGTCGACCGGGGGAGGAGGTCTCCGTGCTGTCGAGATAACCGATGACTAGATGTGCGCTGACATCGTGGAGGTGTGCCGCGAGTTCGTTCATGGCGAACTTCGAGGCAGCTTGAAACGAGGGCCGCAGGGCCAGATCCTCTATGGGGTAACCGGTCAAGACCATTTCGGGGAAGACGATCAGATCGGCGTCAGTAGACCTCGCGACCCGCGCGATGAGGTCCGCATTGCCGGCGAGATCCCCAACCGTCGGATTGACCTGGGCCAGAGCGATAC
>JBIHZU010000262.1:0-2723 GCA_044240285.1 Candidatus Nanopelagicales bacterium
GGCAAAGCAGCGCTACTCGCCGGGCTTGCGCGTGAGCGGGGTGCCCGCCTTACCGCCGTCGAGCAGCATGCTCATCGAGCCGCACTCGTCTCTCGCAGCGTTGGCCCCGGCGTAGAAGTTCTCGTCGGTGATTCAACGGCGGCGCCGTGGGGTTCGGTGAAGTTTGATCGCACCCTGGCCGATGTGCCCTGCACCGGGATAGGTGCCCTGCGCAGGCGCCCCGAGGCGCGCTGGCGGCGTACTCCCTCTGATCTCGCGACCCTTCGTCCGATTCAAATCGGGTTGCTCTCGGCAGCGTTAGACGCCACCCGACCTGGGGGAGTGGTGGCCTATTCGACCTGCTCACCGCATACCGCCGAAACGGACCTAGTGGTCTCCGATGTTCTTCGTGGCCGCACTGATGTGGAGCAGTTGGACGCACGTGAATTCCTACCCGGAATCCCCGATCTGGGGCGTGGGCCCGGGGTGCGTCTGTGGCCCGACATCCATGGGACAGACGGGATGTACCTCGCCATGCTCCGTCGCCGGTAGCCTTCGGTACATGGCTCCTCTCCTGTGCCCAAGTCTCCTAGCGTCAGATTTCGCGCGCCTCGCTGATGAGGCTGCCCGAGTGTCCTCTGCTGACATGCTCCACGTGGATGTCATGGACAACCACTTTGTCCCTAACCTCACCCTGGGACTACCGATCGTGGAGTCGTTGCTCAAGGCGACCACAATCCCGCTGGACTGTCACCTGATGATCGAAGATCCCGACCGCTGGGCGCCTGCCTACGCAGAGGCCGGGGCCGCAAGTGTGACCTTCCATGTCGAAGCGGCGCGCGCACCAATCCGGCTCGCCCGTGAACTTCGAGCACAGGGCGCTCGGGCTGGCATAGGGCTTCGTCCGGCGACCCCCGTGGAGCCGTACGCGGACATGTTCCCTGAGATCGACATGCTCTTGCTGATGACGGTCGAACCTGGCTTTGGTGGCCAGAAGTTCCTTGATGTCGTCCTGCCAAAGATCACGATCGCGCGTGAGCTCATTCGAAAGTCTGGAGCGCAAGTATGGCTCCAGGTCGACGGGGGAGTGTCTGTCGAAACGATTGAACGCTGTGCGTCAGCCGGTGCAGATGTTTTTGTTGCTGGCTCCGCGGTATTCGCAGCCGCAGATCCTGATGCCATGGTCGGTCAACTGCGCGAAATGGCCATAAAAGCAGGATCGGTTCACTAGGTGGCATCGTCCGCCGAACTGGCAGCGATGGAGCGCGCGCTTCGTCTTGCTGCGGCCGTGGGCACGCTTCGTGGTCCGAATCCTCGAGTCGGTTGTGTCATCTTGGATTCCACGGACACAGTCATTGCCGAAGGCGCACACCTTGGGGCCGGATCGGATCACGCCGAGGTAGTCGCCCTCAACGCCGCAGGCCCCGCTGCGGAAGGCGCTACAGCAGTCGTAACACTCGAACCCTGCAACCACACGGGCCGTACGGGTCCTTGTGTGGAGGCTCTGGTCAATGCAGGTGTGTCGCGAGTTGTATTTGGCCAAAGTGACCCGCATTTGGTTGCGCAAGGAGGCGCCACTGCATTGCAGGCGGCTGGGATATTCGTCGAGGGGGGTGTACTTGCGGATCAATGCATCGCGATCAATGCGCGGTGGAGCACCGCGGTGCATCGAGGATGGCCGTGGGTCATCTGGAAGGTCGCTGCGACCTTGGATGGTCGAATCTCTGCAAGCGACGGAACCTCGACGTGGATCACCGGCGAAGACGCACGAATGGATGTTCATCGACTGCGGGCCGAAGTTGACGCGGTTCTCGTCGGTACCTCCACGGTTATCAGTGACAACCCGCAACTCAATGTTCGGCTGCCCGATTTCGAGGGCGCGCAACCCCTCCCCGTCGTGATGGGGCTACGAGATGTTCCCGAATCATGTGTCGCCTCCTCGACTGGGCTTCATGTGCGAACACATGATCCGCATGAGGTCCTGCGCGTCCTGCATGAGCTGGAGATTCGCACCCTCATGGTCGAAGGAGGCGCCACGGTGGCTGCCGCCTTTGTGCAAGCGGGTCTCGTAGACGAGGTGCGGTGGTACGTCGCACCGGCCGTCCTAGGCACCGGAACGCCGGCAATAGGTTATTTGGGTATCTCTACGCTGTCGGATCGAGTGGCGCTCAGGATCTCCAACGTGCAGATGTGCGGAGCGGATGTTCGAATTGACGCCTACGTAGTGAGGGAGGCCTGATGTTCACTGGCATCGTCGAAGAGCAAGGGCGTGTGGTGTCTATTGACTGGCACACCGACGATGCAGCACTGATGCGCATTGAAGGCCCGCTCGTCACCTCCGACGCCTCCGAAGGTGACTCCATTGCGGTCAACGGCGTATGCCTCACTGTGGTTGACGTAAAGGATGGTGCGTTCTCGGCTGACGTGATGCGGGAGACGCTCAATCGCACATCGCTCGCGCAAGCCGTACCAGGTGCGCGGGTCAACCTCGAACGGGCCGTGACTCCGACCTCGCGTCTGGGCGGACACATCATGCAGGGCCATGTTGACGGTATCGGCACTGTGCTTCTTCGCACACCATCGGAGCATTGGGAGATCGTGCGGATCGCTGTCCCCATGGGACTTGCGAAGTATGTAGTCGAAAAGGGTTCGATTGCCATTGATGGGGTCAGTCTCACTGTCGCGGCCGTGCAGCATGGACAGGAGCCCTGGCTCGAGGTTTCTCTCATCCCCACGACCCTGGA
>JBIHZU010000263.1:0-2712 GCA_044240285.1 Candidatus Nanopelagicales bacterium
AACAACGGGGCACGGTTGCCGTTGTAGACAGCGCTGGTGGCGGCCATGAGAGAGTCGTAAGTGGACTGGCGCGCTTGCTCACATACGGCTGGCTCACTTGAATCGCTACAGTTTTGACCGCCCGAACCGTTCTGCTGGCACATCAGGTTGTAGTCCATTGACAGCGAGTCACGGCCAAAACCCGAGACGCGGATGTCCTGAAGCGGGAAATCCCAGAGGCCGTACTCATTCATAATCGGCCACTGGAGTGTGCCGCTATTGGACGCGTCGTATTTGAACCCGTTCGCCTTAAAGATGGGGTACATCACGTCGCGCTGACCTTCGAGGCATGGAGTGCGAGCACCCTGAACAACGCTGTGATTAAACGGAAGCGGCGTCGGATCAGTTATTCCATTTATGGCAGCCCAGTCGTTCATGAACTGTGCGTCCTGCGCGAACTCGCTCTGCCACTCCTTAGCGTTCCACGAGTTGACCGAACCCTGACTCGGCTCACACCAGTGGCCAAGGAAGTGGGTGCCGATCTCGTGGCCGGAGTTGTAGGCACGAGTCAGATTCGTGATTCGCTGCGCAACCTCCGGCGTGTCATCGGCAAAACCGATCGCGGATGATCCCGCGTCACGACCCGGTGCGTTGTACAAGAACTTCTGTGACTCCGGCAGCAAGCACAGACCCGAGAGGAAGAGGGTGTAGTGCGCGCCGGTGGCTTCCGCGGTGTCCATGAACTGGTTGAACACATCACTGCTGCATGCCCCGTCGAAGGAGACAACAACAAACTGCGGAGGCGTTTCCCCGGGCGCGAGCTTGGTCACGTTGAAGACTGGCTGTGGCTGGTTTTCGGCAGCGACGCCACCACCATCGCCCGTCACGGTGAAATCGACATTGGGGTTACTTGAGGGCTCCTGGGATGGGGTGCCTTCGGAGCTAGTTTCGGCTGGCTGACTCGCGTCTGAGGAGTCGCTGGAGCTGGACTGACTTGTGGAAGCACTCGAACCACTGGCCGCGGGCTGATCGCCCGTGGGCAACACTGCTCCGAGAACCAGGCCCAAGGCCGCGGCTAGGGCCAGAAGCAGCGGCACTACGACCCGCATACGCACGATGAACTGCCTCCCACTCGGCCCACCCAATTAGGTGGTCACTCCTATGGTGACGCACTGAGACCCCGGATCGGTTCCCAGCAAGGCCCACCGGGACGTGTCGGAAGCCACAAACTTGACCAGCCACGAGGCCTAGTTGACTAGCGTAGGCGGTTCACCACCCGAAGGAGTGACCATGAGCGACGACGACCTGTCCAATCTGCTGCACGAGGACCGGGAATTCCCGCCTTCAGCCGCTTTCGCACAACAGGCCAACGCCAAAGCTGGCATGTACGCCGAAGCTGAGGACCGGCTCGCCTTCTGGGACACCCAGGCTAAGCGCCTGGCTTGGTCGACCCCCTGGGAACAGACTCTCGACTGGTCAGGAGCCCCCTTCGCGAAGTGGTTCGTTGGTGGCAAGCTCAATGTTGCCTACAACTGTGTCGATCGACATGTCGAATCAGGGCACGGCGATCAGGTGGCGTTGTACTTCGAAGGTGAACCCGGAGATCAGCGCGCCGTCACCTACGCGGAGTTGCAACGCGAAGTGTGCCGTGCAGCGAACGCTCTGATTGAACTAGGCATCACATCAGGCGATCGCGTGGCGATCTACATGCCGATGATTCCTGAGGCTGTCGTTGCGATGCTCGCATGTGCGCGTATCGGAGCTCCGCATTCGGTTGTATTCGCTGGTTTCTCAGCAGAGGCTCTCCGCTCACGCATTGAGGATGCCGACGCCAAGCTCGTGATCACTAGTGACGGACAAAATCGTCGCGGATCTGCGATGCCACTCAAGCCTGCCGTGGATGAGGCCGTCGGCCAATCGCCTTCCATCGAGCACGTTCTCGTCGTTCGACGCACAGGACAGCAGGTTGATTGGACTCCTGGTCGTGATGTGTGGTGGCATGACGTTGTCGACAGCCAGTCATCGCATCATGAGCCTGAAGCGTTCGACAGCGAGCATCCACTCTTTATCCTTTACACCTCCGGCACTACCGGTAAACCGAAGGGGATTTTGCACACTAGCGGTGGCTATCTCACCCAGACTGCCTACACCCACTACAACGTCTTCGATCTCAAGCCTGATTCTGATGTGTATTGGTGCACCGCAGACATCGGCTGGGTGACGGGGCACAGCTACATCACGTACGGTCCCCTCGCCAATCGCGTTACGCAGGTGATCTACGAAGGCACTCCAGATACCCCGCACCGTGGACGTTTTTGGGAAGTCGTGCAGAAGTACGGAGTCACTATTCTCTACACCGCACCAACTGCAATTCGCACGTTCATGAAGTGGGGCCGTGAGATTCCCGATGAGTTTGACTTGACATCGTTACGCGTTCTCGGCAGCGTGGGTGAGCCAATCAATCCAGAAGCATGGATGTGGTACCGCGACGTCATCGGCGGCAATAATTGCCCGATCGTCGACACCTGGTGGCAGACCGAGACTGGGGCGATGATGATCTCTCCGCTGCCCGGCGTCTCTGCATGCAAGCCCGGTTCTGCGATGGGCCCGCTACCCGGCATCGGTGCGGCGATTGTTGACGACCATGGCGATCCCGTAGGACTGGGAGGCGGCGGTTATCTCGTGCTCACTGAGCCATGGCCGGCCATGCTTCGTGGCATCTGGGGTGACCCT
>JBIHZU010000038.1:0-9598 GCA_044240285.1 Candidatus Nanopelagicales bacterium
CCGTGAACTCCACGCATTCACCACCATCAAGTGACTTGCCAAGGGATGACCAGTGGCGCGCGATGTCAAGAAGAACTCCACGGCCAACGATGCCTTTACGTGAGATGTGCTCGATCCCGTTGAGGGTTCCCTCTTCGCCCGTGAAGTCCTCATCCTTGCGACCGTTGTAAAAGCCATAATCGGGATTGCCCACGTGACACAAGGCGTCCCACTGACTAGATGCCTGCGTGAAGAATGAATCCATTGAGTCATCAAGAAGGGGATAGCCGGGAACAGGTCGATCTATGTGATGGACGAGCGGCTTGCGCCCATAGAACGGCGGGAACGGCTGCTCGAGATTCCAGTTGAGCGGGAAGATCGCACCGCGCTTCGCCAAGGCCAAGCCGCGCTGAGCCCGTTCGACTGTCAGCAGGTTCATGGTGCCCAGCTGATCATCGTTGCCCCACACTCCCCACGCAGATCTCGGTGGCTTATCTGGGCTGATCGGCAATTGCCGATAGGAAGGCAGGCTCATGCTCATGCTCCTTCGTAGTGGTCGGCAAACATCTCTCGCAGAATATTCTTTTGGATCTTGCCCGTGGCTGTACGCGGAAACTCGGACATGATGACCACAGACTTGGGACACTTGAACTTCGGGAGCACGCTTTGGGCTGCCATATCGACTTCTTCGGGTGTGAGCGTCTGGCCTGTGTGCGGGATCACTAGAGCAGTCACCGCTTCGATCCACTTCGCATGAGGCAAACCGATCACTGCGACAGACTGGATGCGCGGTTCGGCTTCAAGTAGCGCCTTCTCCACCTCTAGGGACGCAACATTCTCGCCGCCGGTTTTGATGACGTCCTTCTTGCGGTCTTCAAACCATAGGACTCCTCCCTCATCAAAATGGCCTAGATCACCCGAGTGGAACCAACCATGTGTCATCGCCTCGCGGGTTGCCTCATCATTGCGCAGGTATTCCTCGAGCGCATGCGGACCGCGATAGACGATCTCACCACTTTGACCCCAAGGCAGAATGTTGCCGGCGTCGTCCATGATCTCGAGCTGGACATTGACGATCTGAGTCCCCACAGATCCGTGGTGCGATAACTGCTGCTCTGGGTGAAACAGTGTCGTCATGGGCACCATCTCGGTTTGCCCGAAACCTAGGGAGAATTCGCAGCCGAATGCGTCCATGGCACGGAGAAAATCTGCCTTTGGCAGCGGCGCCATCGCGTAGCCACAGCGACGCAGTGACGACATATCCCGAGTCTCGATGTCGGCATGGTCGATCATCTCGCGGTACATGGCGGGGAGCCCAAAAACGAACGTGATGCGTTCTTTCTCGATCAGCTCTAAGAGTCCTGGGGCATCAAAGCCGCGCTTAAGCACCAACGTTGCGCCTACCATGACATTTGGCGTCGAAAAAGCATTGAGCTGGGCAATGTGGAACAACGGCATCATCGTGCACATGCGGTCGTTGGTCGTGAACTGCATTTCGATAGTCGCCGTAAGCGAGCCCATATAGAGCGCGAGATGACTCGAAACCACTCCCTTGGGTGCACTAGTCGTCCCACTGGTGTACATGTACGACAACGGGTCACGATCTTCGACATAAACCTCTACGACACAGGTGCTTTGTCCCTCAGCAAGATCGCGAAGAGTGACTCCACGAGATTCTGTGGCGGCGAGATCATCACCTGAAGCAGTGCCGGGAGCGATGAATACGTCGACCAACTCAGGGCACTGCGGTAGAACGTCGTCGAGTCCATTCAGCAGTTGCGCTTCGACGACAACGCCCTTTGCCCGGGAATGCTGGAGGACATATGAGATCTCCTTCTCCCGCCACACCAGACTGAGCGGGACAGCAACGACGCCGATCTTTGCGCATGCGTAATAGACCTGCAGAAACTCAAGGCTGTTGCCCGACAAAATGGCGAGTGCTTCATGGCGCACATACCCGCGTGCGATAAGTGCATGAGCTATGCGGTTGACCGAGTCGTCGAATTCCCGGTAAGTCATGCGCCGATCACCATCGACAATCGCTTCCTTGAGGGGATACCGCGCAGCCGCGCGAGTAAGCGAGTCGCCGATATTGACGCGTTGAATCAGATTGCGATGCAGCATGAACTCATCCATGCTCACTCCTCTGGTGAAGTACCTGGAGCCGCAGGGCTCCACACCGCAGTCGTTCCCCCATCGACGTTAATGCTGGCACCGTACATATATGAGGCCGCGTCTGAGGCAAGGAATGTCGCCGCCGCAGCAATCTCCGAGGCCAGACCGACTCGTCCGGCCGGCACCGCATTGACGATCATGGCGTTAATGACTGGGTCAGCCAACGCAGACTCAAGCAGCGGCGTCTCGATGGGTCCTGGGCAAATGCAATTGACCCGAATGCCCATAGGTGAGAGGTCGGCGGCGATACCCCTCGTCATCGAGACCAGCGCACCCTTGGATGTCGCGTAGGCACTGCCTCCAGGAGAGGCGAGCACCGAGTTGCCAGACGCGATGTTTACGACAGCCGAACCACGCGAGAGGTACGGGAAGGCTGCAAGAGTGACCGTGTAAGCACCGCGCACATTGATTTTCATGATGCGATCAAAGAGCGTTGCCGTCATCTCTCCAAATGGAGCAGTCTCGAGAACACCAGCACAGTTGATGACGATGTCGACACCACCGAAAGCTTCGACTGCCGCGGCTACTACACGCTCGCCAGCATCGTCGTCCATAAAATCAACAACTGCTTGTGCGGAGGGTCCCTCGAGCGACTCCGCCACGGTCTTCAGCCCGGCCGCATTGCGATCGGTGAGAAAAACTAGGGCGCCAGACTCCGACAGCGACTGGGCAATTGCAGCACCAATGCCCGAAGCTGCTCCAGTCACGATTGCGCGACGTCCATCTAGCCGAATATCCATTGTTAGTCCTTCACTCGATGTGCGCCGATCATGACAACGGCCAAGAGACAGGGCTCGGGGCCAGGGTTGCGCCACACATGACGCGTGCCGTTTTGTACGACGGTGTCGCCCGGGAGCAAGAGCCGCTCCTCGCCACCATCGAGCTGTAGGTACACCTTGCCGCTGATCACGACCTCAAAATCAATGCTGTCGGTGGTATGCATGCCGTCTGCCTCAAGGTGCGACATCATCCCGGGCAGGGCACGTTCCACCTCGGCAAGGCCTTCAACCTCATCGACGCCCTCGGCGGGCGGAGTGTCTACGGGCGGAATAGTCGAGAAAGTAAACCGGAACCCGTGCAGCGGCGGGAAGTAGGTCGCTGCAGTAGGCAACTCGCCACCATCGGGGAAGCGAGGGGTGGAATCACCACCCCAGATGTCGAAGAACTGCCAGCCGGGAAACAGCGGCAGTTCGAGCGCCGCAACGGATTCATCTCGTACGAAGACGGATTTCCCCTGCGCGTCGTGGCCGGTGACCACGCGACGAATTCCCACTGAGGACCTCCCTGCGGCTGAACCCTGACCGTACCGGCTTCGGGCTCTCCACGATAGGGGAACAAGGGGAAGACGTCGGATGTCTGGGTGGCCACTCGCGGCCGATCACGGACCGGCGCGAGCGGAGGCGCTTAATCGTGGTGGTGGTTGGTCGGACAACACCGCTAACCGAGAAAGGAGCCCGCCACCCGGACACGAGACCGAGACGACCGCATCGAGCCCGTCGATCTCGCAGGAGTCGAGGGCCGCGCCGGACTCATGAGCAAGTCGTTCAGCGAGTGGGCAGCCCGATGTGGCCGCGGCCAAGGCCGCGCTATCGGCGATGTGACCAAGTCTCGTATGCCGAACGGCGCTCTCCACCACAGCCAGACCCACTACTCCACCCGTGCAAAGTACTGCGGCCATGGCCAGAGCGAAGACCGTTGCCGCCCCGCGATCACTTCTCACTCGCTCTCCCGAGCAACAACCGCAGTCGCACTCACCGGTGTCACCAAGCCCCGCAGAATTGGCACATTCGCGAGCACCTGCTCAGTAACAGTGACTGACACGGTGTCTGCATCAAGTGTCATCACAATCTCAGCACTGGCGAGACGCGATCGCACTGCTAGCCGAATGGAATCCTCACTCACTCCCCTGGCCGCAAGTCGCGCCGCAGAATAGGCAGCTTCATCGACGCGAGCATGTGTAACGCCCACACTAATCACCCACAGGAGAGCGAAAGTGATAGCGAAAAGTGCCGGGATCACGATAGCGGCTTCGATGACCGCGCTGCCGCGCTCGTGCGAGTGATGATCACCCACACGAGCGCAGCAACTCCGGTCACGCCGGGAAGAAGACGGAGATCGCACTCTTGATCAGATTCCAAATGAGGTCGCGTACCCAATCACTCGTGAGCAATTTGATGAGCAGGCCACCAAGACCCGCTGCAGCGACTGTCCCGACGGCGTATTCGGCAGTTGTGAGGCCGCGATCATCGCGGGAAAGACGGGCAAGAACTTGACGCATAGATTCTCCTTGCACTTCCGACTCAGGTCGGACGGTCACGATGACCGTGACCACAGACTCAGCGATGCGCCAAGAACACGGAATACCCAATCCACAAACTGGGGAAAACGTGATCAAAAGGGACTACTTCCAGAGCCCCTGTACTAGCGAAGCAACGACCGGCACTACGCCAATCAACAAAAACGCGGGCAGAAAGCAGGTAACCAGCGGCAGGACTGCTCGCACGCCGGCCGAGCGTGCTGCAGCCTCGGCCCTTAACCGCGCATCGCGTCGCAGTTCTTCAGCAATCAACGGGAGTACATCTGTCAATGGCGCCCCGGAACGCGTTGACCGTCGCATAGCGCGCGCGAGCGGTGAGGGTTCCAATTCACTCCATGGATCTGGAGCTCCTACAGCGAGTGATCGCTCGACGGTCGCCATCACTTCCGACATCGGCGGGTCAATCGCTCGGGCAACAGTTGACACAGCTGCATGAATGGTCGCGCCACTTGACATACAGGAAGCAAGCAGATCGGCCACGAGAGGAGTCTGTTGATGCAATTGCATTTGCCGACGTCGAACAGCGCGTGGTGAAGATCGAGAAAGTGCGAACACAATAACTGCAGCACCAAGACCACCAAGAACGAAGCCGAGCGCACTCCCTATCCACACCGCGACAGATAGGCCGACTACTGCGGCGAAGATACGGATCATCGCTGCCCGGCTGAGGGAACGACGCGGGCGTATTGCGCGGGAAGGTGCAAAAGCCCGGAGCCTTCGGCGGCTCTGCGGGGCTGACCCTCCAAAGAGCACTGCAGCCGCGAGTAAGAGGGCAGCGATCATGCGTGAGCCTGCACACCCAAAGCGATGCGATGCGTCCACCACGCACCAAGGCCTGTCAGAGCCATTCCACCGAAAAGACAGCCCAGCCCTGGGGCTGTCAACAGCAGCCAACCAAGGGGGTCACCACCGAGCATGAGGCCCATCAACAATCCGATGAGTGGCAATGCCGTGAGCATGCGGGCGGTTGCCTTTGGGGCGGCTAATTGTGCGGCGAGTTGACGACGAACATCTTCGCTCGCACGAGCGCTCACGAGCAATGTCTCCAGTGCGGTCACGAGACCTGCCCCTGAGTTTTCGCCTACCTGCCATGCTGCTGCAACCGCTCGAAGGACTGGAGCATTAGGTGCGTCGGCGCGCATCGCTTCAACAACATCGCCACCAAATCTCGCCGCGGCTAACGTCCGTGGGCATAGTTGCGCGTGATCTTCCCCAGCACGTGTCAAAGCAGTCCGGGGTGGTAGACCAGCCTGCAATTCGGATACGAGATTGCTGAGGAGATCAAGCATCGCGGTCCTACGAGAATCAGCAGCCCGAGTGCCGCGATGTCGAAATTGTTGCGTTACGTCAGTGAGCAGTTCGCGCAATCGCGTCTCAGAGTTGCCTACAACTATGCACATTCCGCGCACGCGTTGACCTAATGGCTTTGGAATCGCAAGCAATACGGCAAGGGCAAAAGCAAGAGCAGCGAATCGCTCCATTAGGCGGCTACCGCGATCAACCATGGGCGCAAGCGAGAAGTCAAGTGTTCGTAGCCAGGGCCATGCACATACCGGTCGTGTCGAAAAGTCAAAGCATCGGCCATCATGCCATCGTGAAAGATCGAGACTGTGTCCACACGTCGTGTTCCACCGGAACGACTCAGATGAATGACAAGGTCGAGTCCGCAGGACAGCAAGGCGTGGACCGCATCGCCGGGGATCCCGGCGCTCATGCCGAGCGCCTGAACACGAGCAGGCACATCGCGCGCCGAATTGGCATGAATGGTTCCGCAACCGCCTTCATGACCAGTATTTAGCGCGGAGAGCAGATCGAGAATCTCAGTGCCTCGAACCTCACCCACCACGATGCGATCAGGTCTCATGCGTAATGCCTGACGGACGAGGTCGCGCAAGGTCACGGCTCCGGCACCTTCAGCATTGGCCGGTCGTGACTCAAGCCGAACCACATGAGAGTGATCCGGTTGCAGTTCAGTCGAGTCTTCAACAATGACCAACCGTTCGCCAGGATCGCACTCTGCAAGTAACGCCGAGAGGATCGTGGTCTTGCCGGAGCCGGTGCCTCCACTGATGAGGAATGACATTCGTGCACATATGACAGCACGCAGAATGTTGGCCATCGTCGTATCAACTGTGCGGCAGCGGGTCAGTTCCGCGAGTGTGAAGGATTGTCGCCGTGGAATACGCAGCGAGATGCAAGTGCCATCACGCGCGATCGGAGGAAGGACCGCATGTAGCCGCGAGCCATCAGGCAAGCGTGCATCAACGAATGGACTTGCATCATCAAGGCGACGACCAGCCGACGCCGCGAGTTGCTGAGCCAACCGGCGCACGGCGGCATCATCAGGGAATTGGACATCGATCTGATCCAATCCTGACCCGCAATCAACCCAGACCTCGTTGGCCCCATTGACGAGCACGTCAGTCACGCCCTCCGTACGTAGCCACTGCTCAAGTGGACCAGCCCCCGCAATCTCATCGCGCAGGGTCTGGACCATCGCCAGCACGGCATCGTCACCTAGGACGACTCCCTCCTCTCGCAATACCGCCGCAACTCGCGCAGGCGTTGGATCGACAGCCCTAAGAACAAGTTGATGTCTCACGCGGTTGATGAGACTCGTCGACATCATTACGCCGCCTGTAGCTGCGGTTGCAACGTTGCCATCAGCGTCGTACATGCGGAAGTGAGCGACCCTCGTCGACGCATCGCAGGTAGTTCACCTTCGCCCGCTGCTCGACGGACATCTCCCTCATCAGGACAGGATGCTGTCACCGGACGACCGAGTGATTCGGCGACGAGGTCGGCATCGGCTGCCGACCCCCGCACGACCAGATGTAGTGGCTCAATCAGTCGGGCTGGGGACTTGAGCACTCTATGCGCAGCGGCGACCGACAGAACTGATGCAGCCACAACTAACACAGTTGCACTCAAGTGGGACTCAAAGCAGGTGTCGGAGTCACGCCCCAAGTCGACAATGGTCACGTCAAATCCGCGAATGGCGGTTGACATGACTGCCTCGACCGCATCTGTGACAAACGGCATCAGCGGACCACGGTCCCAAGACAGCACACTTATTCCGTTGAGGTGCGGCAGCGCGCTCTCGAAATCACTCGGCGCAATTCGCCCACGCGCAGACATGATCTCCGGCCAGCGCATGCCGGGTTCGTTTTCTGCACCCAACAGGACATCGAGTCCACCTGCAGCACAATCTCCATCGATGAGGAGGGTGCGATGCCCGTTGCGTGCAGCGACGAGACTCAGGCCTGTGGCAATGGTCGACGTACCGACACCACCGTGCGCTCCACGAACTCCCACCACTAGCCCGCTGCGTATGGGTCCCTGCTGAGCGTCAGCAAACCGAGAAGCAAGCCAACTGTCTGCGGCAGGGAAGACCGCAACGTGCTCGGCGCCAAGACTCACAGCGGCTTGCCAAATGGCCGCATTGGGCTCGTCGACAGCGACGACGATTACGCCGCTGCGACGCGCAGGCGCGGCGAGAGCAACACGCGGGGCCACATCGGCACCGACTAAGACGAGAGATCCACCTCCCCACCTAGCCCGCGCAGCGCCGACATCGGGGACGAGTTCAATCTCCACACCAACCGCCGCAGCAATGCGCAAGCAATTGTCGAGAAGTTCGGGATTATCAGTGACAAGAATGGGGCGCATGATTCCTCCAGCACGAAGTCGGTGAAGGTGAGCGTCGCGGGATTCTTAGGCGGACAAAAGACCGAGTGGCCCGCCTGTGGACAACATCAGTCGAGAGCCGCCCGTGCCTCAGCGGCCGAGAACCCCACTGCACCCGCATGCCAGACGAGCCACTCGGCCATGCCGCTGTGCGTCCCGGTCATGTAGGCCCGCAGCGCGGCGACGTACGACGCACGGCCCATGGTTCGAAAGCCGTGCTCTGGAGAAACGAGATTTCCTGGGTCGACACTTCGATCAGAAAGAACGAGTCGCACCGCCGCTCGAGCGACAAAGCCAGATCCCCAGGCAAATGGGCGAAGAGCCATGAGCTCGGCATGCGCAATCGCGGCAACGACGAGTGCAGGCGCCTCGGTGGGAAGAGTGAGAACCCGTGCGAGCGCATCTAACCGAGCAGTCGCCTCACTTGAACTAGGCGCCGGGCCAAGGTGCAGTGGGTCATCAGCTTCGTCATTGGATCGTGGGCGGCCAAGGTCATCGACAGTCAGGACATCCCGTGCCGCAAGTAAATGAAGCGCAGCAAGAGCTTGCAGCGGCGCCGTATGCCACGCCGCTACCTGGTGCGGCACTTCGAGGGTCACGCGCAGTGCGGCGCCGAGTACGGCGCCTATCGGTGAAGAGTCGACTCCTGCTCCCGCGAGCACCTGATCGATCGGAACTTCCGCACCTTCGATTGCTGCAGACTCACGAGCGCCAAGGCGAGCAGATCGCACACCTAATTCGGCTGCGCGACCTCGAGTGCGACGATCCCACAGCAGCGCATCAATCTCGTCGCGAGCGACCTTGCAGGCATCGGCCACGTCTGGCAAAGCCACCAGCGCAGCAAAGGGATCGCTTAGTACGACTGAGCGCCCTGCGCCCGCAACTTCGCGAGGACTGAGGGGTCCTGAGCTTCCAGCCACGTCACCAGATCCTTATTGGAGATGAACTGGATCTCAGGGTACTGGGCCGATGCATCGCGAATGAACTGGTTGACGGAGCTGATGTATGCGCCACACATAAGCGCCTTCCAGTGCATACCCCAGAACAGCGGGGCACGGTTGCCGTTGTAAACAGCGTCGGTGGCGGCCATGAGCGAGTCGTAAGTGGACTGGCGTGCTTGCTCACATATGGCTGGGTCACTTGAATCGCTGCAGTTTTGACCACCCGAACCGTTTTGCTGGCACATCAGGTTGTAGTCCATGGACAATGAGTCACGGCCGAAACCCGAGACGCGGATGTCCTGAAGCGGGAAATCCCAGAGGCCGTACTCATTCATCGAAGGCCACTGGAGTGTGCCGCTATTGGAAGCGTCGTACTTAAACCCATTTTCCTTGAAAATAGGGTACATCACGTCGCGCTGACCTTCGAGGCATGGAGTGCGAGCACCCTGAACAACGCTGTGATTAAACGGAAGCGGCGTCGGATCAGTTATTCCATTTA